>CAZBWZ010000247.1:0-1647 GCA_964495725.1 uncultured Bacteroides sp. | reverse complement strand
AGGATGATGTGAAGGATACTTTGCATAATGCGTATCTGATTGTGTTCAGCAAGATTGATATGTTCGTGCCTCGTGAGGGTGCTTCGCTTAGATCATGGATGACCCGTATTTTGGTCAATGAGGCGCTCAAGCTGCTGAGACGTCGCAGGGTAGTGGAGTTTACGGGTTATGATGAGGTGATGGAGCGTGCCGAGGAGCCTTGTTGTGATGGGGTTGAGATTCCGTTTAACGAGATTGTCGCGTTGCTTCACCGTCTGCCCGAGCGCTACAGGATGGTATTTAATCTTTATGTTTTTGAGGATATGGGTCATGGCGAAATCGCACGTATGCTCGGTATCAGCGCGACGTTATCGTCAACTGTGCTTCATCGTGCCAAGGTTGCCATGGCCAGAATGATTAACGAAAAATACGCTATTTGTCATGGGTAATGATGAGAATTGGATAAGGGGGCTGAGACAGGCCGCTCGGGGATATGAGTCAGCGCCTCCGCCAGGGCTGTGGGCTGAGCTGGAGACGGATTTACGTGCTGCCGGGGTCATCTCTGGTCCTTCTGGGTTTCTCAGACAACGTCATCTCTGGTGGTCGGCGGCGGCATGTTTTGTGGTTGCCGCCATTACATTATATATAATAATATGTGGGATCCATAGTGATATCGATGGTGGTGCTCTCGAGACAGTGGTAAAGAGAGTGATAGAAAATGATCTGAGTTTGAAGCCTCTTATTGCCGATGCCGGGGATAGCGGGGATGCAGAGCCGGTGCTGGCCCGGACTGGTCAATCCGGAGGTGCGCTGGATGTATTGTCAGACGGGAGAGCAGGGGATGTGAGAGGCGATGGTTATGGCTACAGCGAGTTTTCGTATTACGAGAGGATTGTCGTTGTAGGTGACGGCAACGATGTGACGCCCACCGGCAATATCAGGGTGTCGGCTGCTGTAGATGACAGGGTGTCGGTGGATACTGTACCTGCGGCCGTCGCGAAGAGTCCGGGAAAGAGTATCGGTGGCAGGCTGTACGCTACCGCTTCTCCCGCAAAATCACCTTACGGGATGCCATTGGGTATCGGTGCTACGGTTGATATCCCTGTGACCGATCGTTTGAGTGTCGAGACAGGTATGGAGTATTCCCGGATTGCTGTGGGTGGCCGGGCGGATAATTATATAGGTGTTCCTGTAAGGGTCAATTACGATGTGTATGACGGTGAGCGTGTGCGGTTCTACGCATCGGCCGGAGCAGCAGTAGAAAAGAGCCTGAATACACGAGACCTGCAGGTGTCGCTCGGAGCCGGCGTGGGACTTGAGTGTTCGCTGGATGATTCATGGGGCGTGTTTGTCGAGCCTGGTGTGGAGTTTTACCCGGGCAATGGCGGAGAGATTCCCACGATCTATAAGGAGCGCACTGTGGCTCCGGAGGTGCGTGTGGGTCTGCGTCACACTTTCGGCTATTGATCTTGCGCAAAATTTTGATATAGCGGGAATATCGCTTATTTAATTTATTTTGAAAAAAATGTGTGAATTTGTTTGCTGATAAAAAAAAAGTGTTGTATCTTTGCGGTGTGGTAGTAATGTACAACACCTTCACAGTGCAACAAGCAAACAAAATTCATACATAATGATAGAATTAAAAGACATAACTTTTTCATACCTGAA
>CAZBWZ010000246.1:0-1678 GCA_964495725.1 uncultured Bacteroides sp. | reverse complement strand
AAGACGAGCTCAACCGTATCAACACCGAGACACGCAATCTCGAACGCCGGGTGAAATCCAACCGCAATATCTCGGATGCCGAATATGACGAAGTGCTGCGCACGATCTACGGACAGAAGCAACGCGAAGGGGCCGTGGAGATGGCATATTTCGAGAAATTCAAGACGATACTCAAGCCGGCGCAGCTGCTCACCCTCAAGGATGCCGAGCGCAAGTTCACCCGGCAGCTCGTCAAGGGCCACAAGCAGGTACACGGTCAATGACACACAATACACTCTTTATGATATAAAAGCTTATGATATAAAAGCCGATGGCCCGGGGTCATCGGCTTTTTAAACATTTATGGCGGCGGGTGCGTTTATATCACAGATTCCAATCTTACAAAAACCACTCAAATTACTCCAGTATGAAATCAGTAACCGAGATATTAAGCCAGAGAGTGACATGCCGCAGATATCAGCGCCAGCAGCTCACCGACTCACAGCGTGATGACATATTCGCAGCCATCCGCAACACCCCCACCAGCTTCAACGCACAAAACTACAGCGTGATATACATCGATGACCAGGAAAAGAAAGAGCAACTCTACGGCATCATAGGGCAGAAACAGATCAAGACCTCAGCCGCTTTCCTGGTATTCTGCACCGACTTCTACAAAATCTCGGAGGGCACCGTCGCAAAGAGCATAGATATGCCGCCTGTATACAACACGCTCGACGGCGTGATCGACGGAGCCATCAACGCCTCGCTCGCACTGACGAGCGCGCTGGTCACAGCCGAGTCATTAGGACTGGGCACATGCCCCATCGGATACGCCCGCACGGCCAATCCGGCAGCCGTGGCCGAGGCTCTGGGCTTGCCCAAACACGTGATGGTGGTGTGCGGTCTGGCCATCGGCGTGCCCAACGAGCACCACGACCTCAAGCCCAAGCAGCCCGACGACCTGCTCATACACCACAACAGCTATCACACAGATCACATAGCCGAGAAGATCATCGACTATGACACTGAGATAGTACGCTACAACGAGACACGTGAAGGCGGCACCACCAACAACGACTGGGTGACACACATAGCCGACTACTATCGCGAGATGCTCACCCTCGACATGATGGACAAGCTACGTCCGCTCGGCTTTGACGTAAAGAGCTGATTACTGACATCACATTCACCCTATGGGCGGCTCCGGTAATCCCGGGGCCGCTCCACGTATATATCCCCGCCTCAGGAACACTATCCCCCGGCAGCTCGATCCGGCGACTCCCCTCAATACCACGAACCGGCCTTCTGCTCCACAAGCTCCTGTTCCCGGGTTTGCCGACCTTTCCGACTCCCGGGATTCACTGACCTTCCGACACCCGGGATTCATCGATTTACCGGGCTATATCGGGATTCATCGCCACATCTTGACTATCGATCAGGCAGGTACAAAAAAAATTAATCGTCATCACGACGACTAATCTTCTTACCTTAAATCTAATACCATGAAAAACTGATGCAAAGGTAAGCACTTTATGTTTTACAACATAATTTTTGAGCAAGAAAATGATTTATCTTAACATGATTTAACATAAAATGTCAATAATCACCGTATACGCCCCTTATCCCCCACATTAAATCCTCCTGCAAATTCAAGAACGAAGTGCAAAAGTTTCGTACTGAATAGCCCCATATTTTT
>CAZBWZ010000245.1:0-1712 GCA_964495725.1 uncultured Bacteroides sp. | reverse complement strand
CCGCCGAATTCAAAGTCGTATGTCACGGCACCGGCGTATAAGCCGAGATGATGTCCGGTCAGAGGCTTGTCGTAGGCCTTTTGGCCAAACCACCAACGCACGCCCAGGTCACCGCCGTATGCCCTCCAGTAGCGATGCTTGCGGTCCACATCCCACCAGCCGTACATCCAGTTGCCCACTACGGAGATATTCTTGCCGAGGTATAGCTCAGCGCCGATATTGGGCAGCGCGAGGGCATCGAGCAGCAGATTGCTGCGGATGTCGGCATACAGGGGCTTGTGAATACTGGGCACGGTGATATCTTCAAGATATGGCGCTTGGCTCACTGTATATGGCTGAGGTTGGTATACCGGTGCAGGGATGAATGGCAGAGGCTGATGTGCCCGCTGGTATTCTACGATGACGCGGCTCTCCCTGAGCAGCGGATAGATGTTGCGGTAGATGTATCCGTAGGGTACGCCTCCATGCATGGTGCGCAGTGAGGCGATGGCCTCGGCGTCGCCTGGAGTATCTGGTGTGGAGGTGGCTGTGATCTTGTCGAGCAGGGCGAGCACGTCATCTTTGTCAGGCACATTATCATCGGTCTCTACGAAATGGCGTAGACCGCTCCAGTCGCGTCCTAAAAATTCAAATGTCACCGTGCTGTCGGCAAAGTGCTCGTAAGCATCGAGATAGTCGAATATCGCATGGGCGCGCCGCTCTGACAGGTTGTAGTTGAGAGGCACCGATCCTTCGGGCGACGCTCCGCCTATCACCTTTATTCCTTTGAGTGAAACGAGTGTATCGGCTTCGGCGGCATTGATGTGGCTGCGCAGACTGTCGAGAGACGCACCATTTTCCCATAAGTCGGTATTGATGTGAGATTTGCCGACATGAAAACGCACTCTTGCCGAGTCGGGCGGCAGGGTTGCGGAGTTGCAATGACTCATGGCGGCTATGATGGATAATATAAGTAGTAATCTTTTCATAAAATTGCAGGATGCCCGCTTAATGTGTTTCCCTCGTAAAGTCAAGTAAGTCCCGTTGTCCGGACATCCACATTAATATAACACCCCACACCCCTTTAAGTTTGTTCTCATCTTATCTCATAGCCATTTTTTTATTAATTAGTCTCAAACTTTATCTGCGAATAAAATCCACATTTTTATGTGCTTTTGTAGAGAAAAATCAGGAATCATGGAGATAAGTGGATTGAGATACCCGATAAGGGTGCAGACGTTTGATGAGCTGCGGCAAGAAGGCTATATATATCTATATATATTGTCAATGACATGATGACTGGCATGTATAATGAGAATATCACACGCGAAAATGTAAAAAAAACGTGCAAAAACCGAGGCCATGGCTTCGCGAAGGTTTTTGTGGGTTTTGGGTGTTTTTGCGTGTGCTCTTGATTACGTCAAGCGGGAAAGGTTGTCTTCAACTTCTCTGTGTCGGCCCATGGGCCCATCTCTGCTCCACTGCTCCTCTGCGTGGGTCAATAAAAATCCTGCGTGGCTCGTCCGATCCTAAAAAACTGCCTTCGGAATCCTCCGCTGTCCGATGTCGGCACGCAGAGGAGCATAGGAGGGATATAGGTGTTTAGACGCGATATGGTGGTAGAGACTATAGTATAATCTGGGTTGTATCAGGTCAGCGGTACCACATATCAGGTGAGATAAAAAGCCCCGGCAGAAAATCTGTCGGGGCTTTTGGCGGAGAGGACGAGATTC
>CAZBWZ010000244.1:0-1793 GCA_964495725.1 uncultured Bacteroides sp. | reverse complement strand
ACATCTGCACGAAGCGGCGGTAGCTGTCCCATGCGAAGCGGGGATTGCCGCTCTTCTTGGCAAGTGACTCCACTGTGGCATCGTTCATACCGAGGTTGAGCACGGTATCCATCATGCCGGGCATTGATGCGCGTGCGCCCGAGCGTACTGACACGAGCAGAGGATTCTCAGGATCGTTGAATTTGTTACCGGTGAGGGCCTCGACGTGCGCGATAGCTTTTTCCACGTCTTTGCCTATCAGCTTGACCACTTCGTCGCGGCCATACTGTGTGTATTCGTTGCAGACTTCAGTAGTGATGGTGAAGCCCGGAGGAACGGGCATACCCAAAAGATTCATTTCAGCGAGGTTGGCGCCTTTACCTCCGAGGAGGTTGCGCATGTCGGCATTACCTTCAGCTTTGCCGTCGCCAAACAGATAGACTCTTTTCATTGAGTTCTTGGTATTATGGTTAATATATAATTATGTTATGTTACTTCGTATATGATTAGCGTGACTTTTGGCTATGATGGTCACGTTTAGCAAGTGCAAATTTAATGTATTTGATTTTACTATCCTATTTTTGGAGTAAAAATTTCGGGATAACGTGCCTTTTTTGATTTTTAGTCATAGCGACATTATCGAATATCACTATTCTGACTTCTCGGTTAGATTCTTGAACATCTTGGATATCGCTATGCCGAGATCACGGCCGATATAGCTCAGGGGGGTGATCACGGGCGTGACTTTGCTCCATCCGGGATTGATAAATAGTTTCAGCGCCTTGTGATGACAGTCTACCTGTATCTCGCGGTCAAGCTCAATGGGCTCCCCGTCTACATGCGCGGCAAAGCTGTCCTCGCATTCTATCCTCAGCGACCTGGCCCGGATGATGTCGACCTGTCTGTTATACGACAGCATACCGGTGAGCATATCCACCCCGGCCAACAGTGTCTCTATGTGCGAGGCCTCCTTGAATATCACCACATCGATCAGGCCGTCGCGTATCGAGGCCTCGGGTGCGATATAGGCATTGTTGCCGTATTGCGATGCGTTGCAGCATGCCACGAGAAAGGCGGTCTGCTCCACAGTGTTGTCACCGATGGTGATACGGTAGCGGCGCGGAGTGTAGCGTGAGAATTCATACACTGCACTCTTGAGGTATGTGGAGAGGCCCCGCTGTCCCTGCTCGGAATAGTGCTTGGTGACCGCGGCGTCAAATCCCGTGCCGAATGTGCAGAAAAACTTGTTGCCGTTGGCCGTGCAGTAGTCGCAGTCATACACATTCTCAGGCACGATCACCTTGGCTGATTCAATAGGATCGCTGGGCAGACCGATATGACGCGCCAGGCCGTTGCCGCTGCCACATGGGATGATACCCATGGCCACATCAGTGTCGCACATCGCCGATGCCACCTCGTTGACGGTGCCGTCGCCGCCTACGGCCACTACGGCATCGTAGCCTGAGTCCACGGCCTTGCGGGCCAGGGTGTGGCCATCACCCCGGCAGGTGGTCATCACAGTAGACACATCGTATCCCTGCTCGGTGAGCACTGATTCTACTTCCGGCAAAATCCTCTCTTTCGGCTTAGTGCCCGAAATCGGATTTACTATCAATAAGAGTCGTCGTGGTTTCATTCCGCAAAGTTAGTGATTTTTGAATTTGCCGTAACAATTATTTTTAGTAATTTTGTCGCGGATTGGCCCGCAGGGCCTCACACATTTTTTATCATATATACAGATCATAGACACAACCATATAATAATCATGGCAATAGAACTCAAAGGACTCACAAAACGCAGTGAGAATTATTCAC
>CAZBWZ010000243.1:0-1811 GCA_964495725.1 uncultured Bacteroides sp. | reverse complement strand
AAAAATGCAAGATAGTGGTTTTTTCGTATCAAATCATTAACTTTGCAGCATTATTCATAATGGTATGCATCTGGAGCATGACAGGGCAGGAAGGAAATACGGCCTTCACCCCTCTGATATGCGTCTCGGCTATGCGTGCTGTTTCCTATATATTAATTACTTATCCGCAGATAAGACAAAAACGTTGACCGCTATCGCAAATTTGCAACAGATATATCGCAGACACGACCAGCTCAGCTCACGCATCTTCGTGGCGTTCATTGCCTCGATGATAGCCGTGGGAGTAAAGGGTGCGCCTGGAGACGAGCCGGCGCAGCCCAAGCTTGTAGTTGGCATAATGGTCGAAGATCTGCATAAAGAGTATATTGACCAGCTCAGCCGTTATTTCACAAAGGGTGGATTCAACCGTCTGCTCAACAACGGGGTGACACTTTCAAATGTTGACTATGGCACAGATGTGGATCCGGCTACCGCCGCAGCCATCATCTACACCGGCACCTCACCCTCAATCAACGGTGTGGCCTCAGAAGAGGTGTTTGACCGACAGCTGCTCCGTACCACTCCGGTATTTGCCGACAACGATTACATCGGTAACTTCACTGACCAGACATTGTCGCCCAGAGCCCTGCTTACGTCCACTATCACAGATGAGATACGAATAGCCGGCGACGGTCGCACATACGCATACGCTTTTGCTCCGGACGCCGCCCAGGCGCTGGTAATGGCTGGCCATGCCGCCAACTATGGCAGCTGGATCAACGACGCCAACCTGCATTGGGCCACCACCACCTTTTATAAGGATATACCCCCAGTATACAACGAACGCAACCGCACCAAGTCGCTTGGCACAAGGGTAGAGAGCCTGTTGTGGAATCCGGCGCTCGACCGGGTGAAATACAATTGGATGCTGCCTAATCATCTTACCGAAAAAGAATTCAACTACACATTCAGCAAGAATGGACCAGAGTCGGTGATGGCGTTGAAAAACTCTCCGTTGGTAAATACAGAGGTGACCGATATCGCCATAGATCATATCGAGGCTATGAATCTGGGACAACATGATGGTCCGGACATGATTAATCTGGCTTATACGCTGGAGCCATACGCATACTCTAAAAATGCCGACAACCGATATGAGCTGATCGATACCTACTACCGGCTCGACCGCGATCTTGAGCGCCTTTTCGATGCAATCGACAAACAGGTGGGCATGCCCAACACCCTCGTGTTTCTGGCATCTACCCCGGCTGTGGCGCGGAGCCGGCGCGATGATGAGAAATGGCAGATACCTACCGGCGAATTCTCCACCAAGCGTGCATTGTCGCTGCTTAATCTGTATTTCATATCGCTATACGGCAACGGCAGCTGGGTGCAGGCTTTTCATAACAATCAGTTTTACCTGAATCATGAGCTGATAAAGAAGGAAAACAAAGACCTCTCCACATTGCGTCATCAGGCAGCTGCATTCCTGGTACAGATGTCAGGTGTTGCAGAGGCCCAGTCGCTCGACGACATAATCGACAGCCGCATGGGCGGCAAAGGTCATCCTTCACGCCATGAGAATATCAATATTGCCACTGCCGGAGACGTACGCATCAAAGTGCTGCCCGGATGGCAACTGCTCGACGATATCAACTATCCAAAAGCGAAGCCCGATCAGGTGGCCAGGGAGTCAACTCCTGTGGCTCCTGTCATGATAATGGCTCCCGGGCTTGCCCGCAAGACAATAGGCACACCTGTCGATGCCAGGTCAATCGCCCCGACTGTGTGTCGTCTGCTTAGAATACGGTCGCCCAATGGCTCGTCATTCG
>CAZBWZ010000242.1:0-1818 GCA_964495725.1 uncultured Bacteroides sp. | reverse complement strand
ATGACAGCACCGATAAGCTCCTTGGGAATGAGCATGGTGACGATGCGGGGCACGTGAGGCTTGTAATCCTCGCGCGCAGCCGGGATAGTCTCCTCTATCTTGTCGAGGATGTGCATACGGCCGTCGCGAGCCTGGTTGAGCGCGCGCTCGAGTATCTCGTAAGAGAGACCGTCACACTTGATATCCATCTGTGTGGCGGTGATACCGTCGCGTGTGCCGGTCACCTTGAAGTCCATGTCGCCGAGGTGATCCTCGTCACCGAGGATATCGCTGAGCACGGCATATTTGGGAGAATCGACATCAGTGATGAGACCCATGGCGATACCGCTGACGGGCTTCTTCATCTTCACACCTGCATCGAGCAGAGAGAGTGTGCCGGCGCATACGGTGGCCATCGACGACGATCCGTTGCTCTCCAGTATATCACTTACGATACGTGTCACGTAGGGGAATCCGTCGGGGAGCATACGCTTGAGCGCACGGTGTGCGAGATTGCCGTGGCCTATCTCGCGGCGGCCTACGCCACGCTGGGCCTTGGCCTCGCCTGTCGAATAGGGCGGGAAGTTATAGTGGAGCAGGAATCGCTCGCTGCCCTGCTGCAGCACCTCGTCCACGATCTTCTCGTCGAGCTTGGTGCCGAGGGTCACGGTAGCCAGAGCCTGGGTCTCGCCGCGGGTGAACACAGCCGATCCATGAGGACCGGGCAGGTAATCCACCTCACACCAGATGGGACGTATCTCAGTGGTCTTGCGGCCATCGAGACGCACACCCTCGTCGAGGATACAGCGGCGCACGGCCTCGCGCTCCACATCGTGATAATATCTCTTCACCAGAGGAGTCTTCTCTTCGCGCTCCTCCTCGGGGAGCGATTCGATATACTCGCGGCAGATGGCGTCGAAGCTGTCCTGGCGCCAGTGCTTGTCGGCGCTGCCGGCCTTGGCTATGGCGTATGCCTTGTCATAGCACTTGTCGTGTACATCCTTGCGCAGATCCTCATCGTTGATTTCATGACAGTATTCACGCTTTACGGTAGCGCCGACTGCCTCGGCGAGCTCGTTCTGAGCCACGCACATGGTCTTGATAGCGGCATGGGCCTGACGCAGAGCCTCCAGAAGGTCAGCTTCGGATACCTCGTTCATCTCGCCCTCCACCATCATGATATTGTCGTAGGTAGCACCTACCATCAGCTCAAGATCAGCCTTCTCAAGCTGGTCGGCGGTGGGATTGATCACATATTCGCCATTGACACGGGCCACGCGGCACTCGCCGATCGGGCCGTTGAAGGGAATATCGCTCACTGCGATTGCCGCTGAGGCGGCGAGGCCGGCAAGAGCATCGGGCATGTCGACACCGTCGGCTGAGAACATGGTGACATGCACGAATGTATCGGCATGGTAGTTATCGGGGAAGAGAGGACGCAACACGCGGTCTACAAGGCGGGCGGTAAGTATCTCGTAGTCGCTCGCACGGCCCTCACGCTTGAGGAATCCACCGGGAAAACGACCTGCTGACGAAAATTTCTCCTTATACTCTACCTGGAGGGGCATGAAATCCACGCCTTCTCCGGCCTCTTTGGCTGACACAACCGTGGCAAGCAGCATCGTATTGCCCATGCGCAGCTCAACCGCACCATCGGCCTGCTTTGCCAATTTTCCGGTCTCGAGAGTGATTGTGCGACCGTCAGGCAAGACGATGGTTTTCTTGACTACATTCATAAAAATCTATTTCTTCTAAAAAATTACTTCGTAAAAACGTGCAAAGTTACTAATTTATTTTGTAAGCTGTTAATAGTTTTTATTAACTATTCTAAATTTTTTG
>CAZBWZ010000241.1:0-1880 GCA_964495725.1 uncultured Bacteroides sp. | reverse complement strand
GATGTCTACGCCCTCAATCTCTACCGCAAGCTCAACGGCCATTCGCTGCCGGCGGTGTGATGCCGGTATTATAAAAATCCGGGGGCCGTGACCCAGTCACGGCCCCCGGATTTTTATAATACACGTCTATTTGTTGTCAGCGCATTTGTCGTTGATGTTCTGCGAGATGCGCATGGCACAGAAGTTGGGGCCGCACATCGTGCAAAACCGGTCGTCGGCATCCGGTGCGTCGCGTCGGGCCTCCATATAGTATCGGCGAGCTTTCTCCGGGTCGAGCGACAGGTTGAACTGGTCTTTCCATCTGAAATCAAAGCGTGCCTTGCTCAAGGCGTTATCCCTGACGGCTGCACCGGGCAGCCCCTTGGCGAGGTCGGCTGCGTGGGCGGCGATTTTGTAGGTGATCACGCCTTCGCGCACATCGTCGAGAGTGGGGAGGGCGAGATGTTCCTTGGGTGTCACGTAGCATATCATGGCTGTGCCCATCCATGCGATCTGTGCGGCGCCGATGGCCGAGGTGATATGGTCGTAGGCCGGGGCGATGTCGGTGGTGAGCGGGCCCAGGGTGTAGAAGGGCGCGTCGTGGCATTTTTCTTTCTGGCGCGCCATGTTTTCGGCGATCTTGTGCATGGGCACGTGACCGGGGCCCTCGATCAGCACCTGCACATCATGCTGCCATGCTTTCTGGCACAGCTCGCCGAGCACGTCTAGCTCCAGAAACTGGGCGCGGTCGTTGGCATCGAATGTGGAGCCGGGGCGCATGCCGTCGCCAAGCGATACGGCCACATCGTATTTGTTGAGTATCTCGCAGATCTCGTCGAAATGGGTGTACAGGAAGCTCTCCTCATTATGTATCACTGTCCACTCGGTCATGATCGAGCCGCCGCGCGACACGCAGCCTGTGAGACGGCCTGCCACCAGGTCGGCATGTTCGCGCAGCACGCCGGCGTGTATGGTGAAGTAGTCTACACCCTGCTCGGCCTGCTCGATGAGTGTGTCGCGGTAGATCTCCCATGTGAGGTCGGCCACCTTGCCGTTGACTTTCTCCAGAGCCTGATAGATAGGTACTGTGCCGACGGGCACGGGGCAGTTGCGGATGATCCATTCGCGAGTCTCGTGTATGTTGTCGCCGGTAGAGAGATCCATCAAGGTGTCACCGCCCCAGTAGCAGCTCCACACGGCCTTGGCCACTTCTTCCTCAATACCTGATGACAGGGCCGAGTTGCCGATATTGGTATTGAGCTTGGTTGAGAATTTCGCACCTATGATCATGGGTTCGGCCTCGGGATGATTGATGTTGGCGGCTATGATGGCGCGTCCGGCGGCGATCTCGTCGCGCACGAATTCAGGAGTGATATATGTGTCGATGCCGAGCTCCTTGTTGTTAAGATTCTCGCGTATGGCTGCATATTCCATTTCTGGGGTGATGATGCCTTGCCGTGCGTAAGCCATCTGGGTCACGCGTTTGCCGTCCTTGGCCACGCGGGGCTTGTGGGCTATGGGAAAGCGTATGGCATCGAGGTCGCGGTTGTCGCGGCGCTCGCGGCCGTATCGGCTTGTGATGTCGTCGAGCTGCACTGTGTCATCGCGGTCGATGACCCATTGCTGGCGTATGCGGGGCAGACCCTTGTTGACATCATATTTATAGTCAGGATCGGTGTACGGGCCGCTTGTATCATACACCACTACAGGGGCGTTGGGATACTCCACACGCTTGCCGTCCTCTATCTTTACGGTTGGATACTGGTTGATGCGGCGCATCGCCACTTTTATCTCGGGGAAGATCTCACCTTTCACATAAATCTTTTCAGAATTAGGATAGGATGATAGATCGATATTGTTAATCTCCATTAATAAGATGTGTTAATAATTAGCGACAGAGT
>CAZBWZ010000240.1:0-1931 GCA_964495725.1 uncultured Bacteroides sp. | reverse complement strand
CCATCGGCGAAATCCTGCACATTTATCTCATTGATACCCGATGCACGGAAGTTGTTGCCCATGCTCAAGCCCAGGGCGTAGCTTAATTTATCAAATTCCATATCTGTATATTTTAAGTTAATTTTAAAAATTATTTCCTGGCTGCAAATTTAGACATTTAAATTATCTTACCAAAATTATAACAAACCCGAGGGGAATATGTCTCATATCATCCCATCAAAATAAGCTGATTTAACGATTTTTTTTACGGCTCGTTTGCCAAAGACATGAATTCTGACTAAATTTGCTCTTATAATCACTATAATCGCCGACTCACACCCGTCGGCACAATGATACACCCACAATACCATACTTACCACCGGTAACACATCATATTATATAAGATGACCGACGATTTCGACATACGCAGTGACCAGGCCGACAAAGAATTTGAGCGTGCTCTCAGACCAAGCGCATTTGATGCCTTCAACGGACAAGAGAAAATTGTAGACAATCTCAAGATCTTCGTTAAGGCCGCGAGAATGAGGCATGAGAGCCTTGATCATATCCTGCTCTTCGGCCCCCCCGGCCTCGGAAAGACCACCCTCTCAGGCATCATTGCCAACGAGCTCGGCGTAGGCATGAAGATCACGTCTGGCCCTGTGCTCGACAAGCCCGGAGATCTGGCAGGCATCCTTACTTCACTCGAAGAAAACGATGTGCTGTTTATAGATGAGATCCACCGTCTGAGCCCGATAGTAGAGGAATATCTGTATTCGGCCATGGAGGACTACCGCATAGACATCATGATAGACAAGGGCCCCGGCGCCAGGTCGGTACAACTCTCGCTGAGTCCGTTCACATTGATCGGAGCCACCACACGCAGCGGTCTGCTCACATCGCCGCTGCGCGCACGATTCGGCATAAAATGTCATCTTGAATACTATGACCACAAGATACTCAGCACCATTATTCTCCGGTCGGCCCGGCTGCTGAAGGTCAAATGCACCGAAGAGGCAGCGATCGAGATCGCCCTGCGTAGCCGTGGCACGCCACGTATCGCCAACGCACTCTTGCGCCGCGCACGAGACTTCGCCCAGGTTAAGGGCACCGGAGTGATCGATACCAAGATTGCCCGGCTTGCACTCGAGGCTCTCAATATTGACAGGTATGGCCTTGACGAAATTGACAACAAGATACTCAAGACCATCATACACAAATTCAACGGAGGCCCCGTAGGTCTCTCTACCATAGCCACCGCATTAGGCGAGGACTCAGGCACTATCGAAGAAGTGTATGAGCCTTTCCTGATCAAGGAAGGATTCATAAAGCGCACCCCACGCGGCCGTGAAGTCACCCCGAAGGCCTACGACCATTTAGGCGTGACCCGTCCGCAAGATTACGATTCGCTATTCGCCATGCCTACAGATGACTGACTCCCCAGGCAAGTCCATAGTAGAACGAGAAGTAGACTATCAGGAGCACGACTGCAACGATAATACCAGTCACCGCCACACTGCGCAGCCATCCCCTGCCCGACCATAATCCGGCTACCGAAGCGCACGCTCCTATACAACCGGCGGTGACAGCAGGCACCGGATGACTGTAAAACAACAGCCATGCCCCCACCGCACAGAGAAATCCCGCGACCGCGCACAATCCCCAGAAAGCTCTGCCACCATGCCTTGGCTTTGCAGAAGTGCCGTCACCTACGTTGTGGTCTATAATATCGCTCACGATACCAGCAGCCTTGTTTGTATCCGTATCCATAACTTCATTCGTATTAATGATTACAACTGACTTTCTTTTCTATAACAAACAGTCAGATGCAAAAGTCGTCGTCCATAATAAAATTTACCCTCATAAATCAAATAAAAACAGCTTAGATTTGTTTATATAAATATAAATGTATAATTTAGCGACAAATAACCCTATACACCAAAATCAACATG
>CAZBWZ010000239.1:0-1944 GCA_964495725.1 uncultured Bacteroides sp. | reverse complement strand
CCCTACGTCCACGATGCGGTAGCCTGAGGCGTGATAGTGGGAGAATACTTTGAGGGCCAGCATATTCATGGGGCGCATCTCGGTGTATCCGGGCGCGTCACCCCAGTATATCACCTGTGCTATGCCCGGGGCGACCCTGTAGACTACGGCGGCGGCCACGTCGGTGGTGTCGAGCGAGAGCAGAAAGAAGTCGGCCGGCACACGGCTGACGGTGTCGGTGAGGCGGTCGAGGGTGAGCGCGAGGTTGTAGCTGTGGCTCTTGCGGTTGGCCTGGATGATGGCGTAGGCGCGGGCGACGTCGTCGGTGTGGGTGAATGTCCAGGGATGACGGCGCGCCTGTGACAGGTTTTTGCGGGCGTTGCGCAGCAGCTGGTTATCGTAGCCGGGGAATTCCTCCAGCCGGTAGTAATAGTCGTATTCGTATATCACGCGGCGGCTGTAATTGGCGATCACGCCGGTGAGACGCGTGAGCATTACGGGGTCGTAGAATGATGGGGCGAGCGTGAGCCGCAGCGTTGCGCCGAGCATGTTGTCGAGTTCGGTGATGAATTCGTAGATGCGTTCTATCGACTGGGGGGAGTCGTATGCCACCTCGGCGAACGGCGCCGACCAGGGCGCCATCCAGCAATTGCCGTCGAAGGCGGCTGCAAGCCCCAGCCTCGGACGCATCTTCTCATCATAGCCGATGAAGTGGCGCACGGTGTCGGGTGAGGGAGTGACCTCGCCGTAGGCGGCGCTGCCGTAAATGCAATGCGCTGACGGGAAGGTGCGGTGGTATTCCTCAGCGCTCTTGGTCATCACCAGCATGGCTCCCCCTTTCCCTGCCTGATGATCGCGGGCGATGATGAGTCGGTGAGATCGGTCACGGTGGAGAGCTCTGTGCCTCCCTCGCCCCCGTCGATGATAATGTCGGCATTGCCGGCTGATGATATCATCAGGGCATCGGGATCGGTGTAGTCCCAGTTGTCATCCGGGCCGGGTGTCATCGAGGCCGAGAGCACCGGGCGTCCCAGCTCACGGGCGAGCGCCCGTGTGATGTCATTGTCGGGCACGCGTATGCCTACGGTGCGCCGCCCCTTGAATGCCTTGGGCAGCCGGGGGGATACGGGCAGGATGAAGGTGTGTGGCCCGGGCAGGCAGCTCTTGAGTATGGCGAAGGCGCGGTTGTCGATGCGCGCGTATTCGGCTGCCTGTGATATGTCGGAGCAGACCACCGAGAGGTGTTGCTTGGCCGGATTGATGCCCTTGAGGGCGCACAGTCGCTCTATAGCCTTGTTGTTGAGCGAGTCGCAGCCGATGGCGTAGACGGTGTCGGTGGGGTAGATGATGAGGCCCCCGTCGTCGAGCACCCTGGCGGCGCGCTCTATGGCCCTGCTGTCGATCGAGGTGGGGTAGATAGTAAGTTTTTCCATAGGTGGCGGTTGTTTGTGCAAAGGTAATGACTTTTCGCTTATCCGGCAATGTTTACGGGCACTGATTCTGCGTCCGGCGATATTTGCAGGGCGGTGTGCCGTGGATGGGCAGGGGAGGGGGAAGATGGGAAAACTTTTTTTGATGAAAAAGGATAAAAATGTTTGGATATTAGCCGGATAATGACTAACTTTGCGGTGAAAATAAAGGCATCTCCACGTCTGCCTCGCGCTAATCGTTTGTGCGATAGTGCGTAAGCGGTGTGTGGTGTGCCTTGATGAAATCGAAACGAAGTAACAAGAGATATAAAAAATTAAGTAAAACAAAACACTAAGATGCCTACTATTTCGCAATTAGTAAGAAAGGGACGTGTGGCGCTCGAAGACAAGAGCAAGTCACCCGCGCTCGATTCATGTCCGCAGCGTCGCGGCGTGTGCGTGCGTGTGTACACCACCACCCCCAAGAAGCCTAACTCGGCTATGCGCAAGGTTGCGCGTGTACGTCTCACCAACGGTAAGGAAGTCAACTCCTACA
>CAZBWZ010000238.1:0-1966 GCA_964495725.1 uncultured Bacteroides sp. | reverse complement strand
GAGCTGTTTCCTATAATCATTACTCCTCATAATCCTGATTGGAATTCATGGGCTGATGAGGAAATTGACATTCTCACAAGGATATTGTCAGGTTATCCAGCGAAGATCAGCCATATTGGGAGTACAGCAATACCAGACATTCAGGCAAAACCGATCGTTGATATATTGATAGAGTTGAGCGATAAGTACGATTGGATTGCAATTAAGGAGTCATTGATAAGCGGCGGCTATATCTGTATGTCGGAAAGCGAGAGACGGATGAGTTTTAATAAGGGGTATACGATTGAAGGGTTTGCCGAAAGGGTGTTTCACGTACACCTTCATTTTCCGGGTGACAACGATGAAATCCTTTTTCGAGATTATCTGATTGCGCATCCGGCAATTGCAAAGGAGTATGAAACTTTGAAGCTTAGTCTGCTGCCGAAGTATAGAAATGACCGCGATGGCTATGCCTCCGCTAAGTCACACTTCGTACACCGGATATTGTCGATGTGCCGTAATGATGAGCCAACCCGTCAGTGAGGACAGCGTTTATTTCACTCTTGCCGTAAATCTGGCTCTCAATTTAGAAAAGGCATAAAAAGACGCTGTCCGGACACTTGTGGGTGTCCGGACGGTCGGTAATGTGTTTTGCGGAGAGTCTTACTTATTCAACGATGGCGTCATTGGCGGTCCATTCTGTAAGGCTGCCTTCCTTGACCTGGATGCAGACCTCGGTCATGTCGGTCTCAGCGTGGATTTTGCGCTTTGCAGCGGGGGCTACGCGGAGCCAGTCACCGGCTTCGAGAGGTACGTTTTCGCCATCGATTTCCATGAAACCTTTGCCTTTGACGATGAAGTAGATTTCCTCGTTCTGCTTGTGGCTGTGATAGAAGGGGATTACTGTTCCGGCAGGGAGGTTGTTTACTGATACCTCAGCACCTGTGAGTGAGAGGATGTCGTGCAGCTCGGTGCGGGGTGCGTCAGCTGCTACATGGGTTTTGCTGTAATTGCTCATTTTTTTTGGGGTTTTTATTGGTTTGATATCTATATAGTTAGTTATGAATTATTCACCAAACATCCGTTTGATCTGAGCGATACGGAGATCATTATATGTTGTGGTCTGAGGAGAATCCGGGCCCAACAGATCGAATCCATGGAATACACCAGGTATAACATGAAGCTGGGTATTCACGCCTGCACAGGTGAGGCGGGCGGTGTAATTGAGACATGACATACAGAACAGGTCAAGAGTGCCCACTGCGATAAATGCCGGTGGCAGATTAGACAGGTCTGTGGCGAGAGATGCCGAATAATATGGAAGTTGGTCGGTCGGTAATTTCTGACCGCCTAACAGTGTATCCCATCCGAGCCTGTTGTAAGGGGGAGTCCATACCAGCTGACCTGCATACGGGTCGGGCATAGGATCCTTGTCGGTGCCGGTACGGCTGTCGAGCATAGGATAGGTCAAAGCCTGACCGCATAACTTCACGCGCCCATGGTCGCGGTTGTAGAGGGCGAGACGGGCAGCAAGACCGCCGCCAGCACTTTCACCTAATATAACAATACGATCCGGATCAGCGCCAAAATCGGCAGCATGGTCGTGGATGTATTCGAGACCTGAGTATGCGTCATGCAGATCGGCAGGAAAGGGGGCGACAGTTGCCAGACGATAGTTGACGCTCACTAAAATAGCCTGCAATCCGTTGGTCAGAACCTCAGGCTTGGTAGCCATGGTATTTGCATCTCCCATAAGATAGCCGCCACCGTGGATGAAATATAAAATCGGGAGGGCGCCTTTTCGGGTAAGATCGGTCGGTTTCCATATATACAGGTCAATATCATTACCATCCATGCCGGTGATGGTAACTTTTTGCGATCCGGATAATGCCGGGCCTTCGCCGAGCATGCTTACGTAAGGGTTCTTATCAAAAGGTAATTGACATGCTTCAAAGATCTTATCTATAATAGGCAACTGATATTCTTT
>CAZBWZ010000237.1:0-1985 GCA_964495725.1 uncultured Bacteroides sp. | reverse complement strand
ATCCGTGGCTTCAAGATGATTCTTGCCGGCGAGATGGACGAATATCCCGAGCAGGCCTTCCTCAATGTCGGTACAATCGACGAGGCAGTTGCCAAGGGCAAGAAGCTGCTTGATGAGGTTACAAAGTGACAATAATCAAAAAATCATCCGCAAATGACACTCAAAATTATATCTGCTGCAGAGATTGCCTACGATGGCGAAATTAAGAGCGTGACACTGCCGGGCACAAAGGGTGAATTCACCGTGCTCAACAATCACGCATCCCTTATATCCACCCTCTCCAAAGGCAAGATCACATTCACTACCGAAGCAGGACAAGAGGAATCGAGGATGATTGACGGCGGCCTTGCCGACGTTGACAACAACGTGATTTCAGTGTGCATTTTTTAAAACAAGACCAATGAACCGTTTTCTCACAATATTAGCGCTGGTGCTCACCTTTGGGATATTTGCTCCGAGGGCTGTCGCCGATGACGGCAACTCCAAGGGCGAAATTGACGCAAAGGAAATAATCTTCGAGCACTTGGGCGATGCCTACGGATGGGAGGTGCCATTCGATCACCACAGGCGCATTCCCCTGCCCGTAATCGTGAAGGCCAAAGACGGCGCGTTTCACCTGTTCTCATCAGCCCGCATCCAGCACGGCGAGGAGTATACAGATGACGGCGCCACCTTCACCCTCGGCAAAGAGGGTAGCAAATACCAGGGCAAAGTAGTGCAGATAATCGACGGAGATGAATACAGACCGCTCGACATCTCTATCACCAAGAATGTCGCAGCCTTATTTGTATCCCTGGTGCTTGTTTCCGGCCTGATGCTATGGCTCGCGGGATGGTATCGCAGAAAAGGCAACAAGGCTCCGCGCAAGGGTCTCGGTGCTGTCGAGGTGTGCGTGCAGTTTGTCTATGACGGTGTCATCAAGTCGACACTTGATCCGGCCGACGCCCGCAAGTTCGCACCATATCTGCTCACTGCTTTCTTCTTCATCTTAGGCATGAACCTTCTGGGATTGGTCGTAGTATTTCCCGGCGGTGCCAATCTTACCGGCAATATCGCGGTCACTCTGGTAATGGCCGTACTCACATTCATAGTGACCAACATCTACGGCACCAAAGAATACTGGAAGGAAATCTTCTGGCCCGATGTGCCTCTGTGGCTCAAGTGTCCGCTGCCCATCATGCCGGTGATCGAGATCTTCGGTATGTTCACCAAGCCTGCGGCACTCACAGTGCGTCTGTTTGCCAATATGATGGGCGGACACATGATAGTAATAGTGCTCACACTGCTCATATTCATCTTCTATTACATGAATCCGGTGGCAGGCACCGGTACCGCTGTGGTATCGATACTCTTCTCTGTATTCATGCTGTGCATTGACGTGCTTGTAAGCTTCATTCAGGCCTACGTATTCACCATGCTGTCCACAATATTCATATCTCTGGCGCGTGTCAAAGGTCACCACGACAAGCAGGCAGCAAAAGCATAACTTAAGAAACTGAAATAAACAAATAAATAAACTCTTAAAAACAATTACAACTATGTTAGGAATGTTAGCAG
This sequence comes from uncultured Bacteroides sp., assembly GCA_964495725.1. GTDB lineage: Bacteria > Bacteroidota > Bacteroidia > Bacteroidales > Muribaculaceae > CAG-873. The sequence goes on along the minus strand of CAZBWZ010000237.1, from coordinate 428 downwards.
AACTGGCCCTCAGCGGCCTTGGCGCAAGCATCGGCGCAGGTATCGCAGCTATAGGCGCAGGTATCGGTATCGGTAAAATCGGCGCATCGGCCATGGAAGCCATCGCCCGTCAGCCCGAAGTGGCAGGTGACATCCGTAGTAACATGATCGTTATCGCCGCCCTTATCGAGGGTGTGGCTCTTTTCGCCGTTATCGTTTGTATCCTCGCCCTCTTCGTATAATCCTCAAGACTACTCTTAGATGGAACTATTCACGCCTGATTTCGGCTTGATCTTCTGGATGTTTGTATCTTTCGGCATTCTGTTTCTGATATTATGGAAATTTGCATGGCCGCAGATACTCAAAGGCATCGATGACAGAGCCGCCCTCATCGACAAAGGTGTGGAGTATGCGCAAAATGCCAAAGAGCAGCTTGACAACGCCCACCT
>CAZBWZ010000236.1:0-2001 GCA_964495725.1 uncultured Bacteroides sp. | reverse complement strand
ATGTAAAGAGTTGATAAGCAATTTTAACATCGCTGTTTATACCATTATCTGTTATAATTGTAATTTTGTAGATTATTTTTTGATATATATCTCATATTACCTCCATTTAATCAGCTATATCTATGAGTGAAACAGTCAATATCAGGGAGCTCAACGACCTTGTCGCCAGCAAAACAGACCTCATACGTCTCATCACCCGGGGCATGGACCAGACAATCGTGGGTCAGAAACACCTCGTGGAGTCACTGGTGATTTCTCTCCTTTCTAACGGGCACGTGCTGCTCGAAGGAGTGCCGGGTCTGGCAAAAACCCTTGCAATCAAGACACTCTCACAGCTTATTGATGCTAAATACAGCCGCATACAGTTCACCCCCGACCTCCTGCCGGCCGATGTTATCGGCACAATGGTATACAGCGTGAAGAAAGAGGTCTTCGAAGTCAAGAAAGGTCCTATCTTCGCCAATTTCGTACTCGCCGACGAGATCAACCGCGCGCCCGCCAAGGTGCAGTCAGCTCTGCTCGAAGCCATGCAGGAGCGTCAGGTCACTATCGGTGAGAACACTTTCGCTCTCGATGAGCCGTTTCTGGTGATGGCTACCCAGAACCCCGTCGAGCAGGAAGGCACCTATCCCCTCCCCGAGGCACAGGTAGACCGTTTCCTCTTGAAGGTCATCATCGGATACCCGACCAAAGAAGAAGAGCGCGTGATCATACGCCAGAATATCAGCAACGAGCGACGCAAGGTGAGCCCCATACTTCACCCGTCGGAGATCATCGACGCACAGCGCATTGTCGAGCACATATATGTGGATGAGAAGATCGAGCGCTATATCGTAGACATCGTCTACGCCACACGCACGCCTGCCGAATACGGTCTTCCGGACCTCTCGAGCATCATCGCATTCGGTGCATCGCCGCGAGCATCCATCAGCCTCGCACGCGCCGCCCGTGCATACGCATTCATACATCAGCGCGGATACGTCATACCCGAAGACGTGATCGCGGTAAGCCACGATGTGCTGCGCCACCGTATTGGCGTCACCTACGAGGCCGAGGCCAACAATATCACCACTGATGAGATCATCACCGAGATTCTCGACAAGATACAAGTGCCGTAATAAATAATGGACGCTAACGAGCTACTAAAAAAAGTACGCAAGATCGAGATAAAGTCGCGCGGATTGTCACAGAATATCTTCGCCGGCGAATATCACTCGGCCTTCAAAGGTCGAGGCATGATGTTTTCGGAGGTACGCGAATACCAATACGGCGATGATATCCGCGACATTGACTGGAACGTAACCGCTCGTCACAACCACCCATACGTAAAGGTTTACGAAGAAGAGCGCGAACTCACAGTGATGCTGCTCGTCGATGTATCCGGCAGTGGCAACTTCGGAGCCGTGGGCACCGAGAAGCGTGACATGATAGCAGAAATAGCCGCTACACTCGCCTTCTCTGCTATCCAGAACAATGACAAGATCGGTGTCATCTTCTTTTCCGACCGGATCGAGAAATTCATCCCCCCCAAGAAAGGAAAGAAGCACATCCTCTTTATTATCCGCGAGCTGCTCGACTTCGTGCCTCAGAGCAGAGGCACCGACATAGCTAAGGCCGTAAAATACTTTGCCGACGCCATGAAGCGCCGTTGCACCACATTCATCATCAGCGACTTCATCGACTCCTCCGAGTATAAGCAAGCCATGCAGGTAGCCTGCAACCGCCATGAGCTGATGGCCCTGCAGGTATACGACAAACGCGATGCCTCGATCCCGGACGTAGGGCTGATGCGCGTGGCCGACCTCGAGACCGGAAAATCAAGATGGATCGACACATCCTCAAGCTCTGTACGCAAGACCTACAGCAAATGGTGGTATGCCCGGCAGCAGAAGATGACAGAGACCCTGCGAAGCTGCCGCATCGATTTCACAAGCATCGCCACAGACGAAGACTACACCAAGGCGCTGCTCTCACTATTCAAAAACCGCAGGCACTAAAGAG
>CAZBWZ010000235.1:0-2012 GCA_964495725.1 uncultured Bacteroides sp. | reverse complement strand
TTTTAACATTTTATCTACTTATTTAATAACTCGAAATAAGTTTAAATCACTTCGATTACTACAAACACAACTGCAAATGAAAAAGCTGATATTGATGCTGGGCATGCTACAGATGTCATTATCGTCATGTGGCCGCGACTTCAGTTACACTTACGGTGGTCAGACACTGGAATATACAGTGATTGACAATGGTGCCAGGACAGTGATGGTCAAGCCGGGCAGGGCAGACGATGACAGAGATTTTGATGACTATACCGGTGGAAATGAGATCAGCGGTGATCTGATTATTCCGGCTGTCGTAATGAAAAATGGTAAGGAGTATTCCGTTACGGCAATCGGCGATTTGGCTTTTTACAGAAGCAGCGACATGACATCGGTGACAATTCCGGCGACTGTGACCACAATCGGTGAGCAGGCTTTTTTTGAATGTTTCGATCTTGTATCGGTGACGATTCCACATTCAGTCACTACAATAGATCATCTGGCCTTTTATGGTTGTGTAGCCCTTAAGTCGTTGACAATTCCGGATTCTGTCAAGAAAATCGGTGAGTTAGCTTTCTGTGAGTGCAACAGCCTTACATCGGTGACGATTCCGGATTCCGTAGACTCAATCGGCACCGGTGCCTTCGCTGAATGTGAGAATCTCAATGATCTGATCCTGCCATCCCATTTAATCAAGGATAGCCGTAGAATCACATCAGTAGTCTATGCCGAATAGTGGACGGCACTACATCTTCATTTCGATATCCTCGGTCTGCCAGTCATTGACGTTGGGGCGGAAGCCACCCTCGTCGGTGATGGGGTGGGGCACGGAGAGGCCACTGAGCACGATGTGGACATGGCGCGGATCAGGGGCGTCATGCACCTGGTCGGTGACATCGAAGTTGTAATACCACTTGGAGCCGTCGGTGAGAAACATATATACGCTGAGTATGTGGCGTCCAGGGTCGGACGGAGATTCGCCGAAAGTGAGGAATTCAGAGTGGAGGGTCTTGCTCTTGGCGTCGCCCGTCAGCACGAATGGCATAGTCACATGGTTGTCGGTGGGGCGCTTGGCTCCGTGGTTGAATCCCTCGGCCATCCCGGATATCGTGCCGTCGATCTGTGCGCGGTTGACGTATTCGAGGTTTTCCACATCATGGATGTCCACCGTGTAGTGGCACACGGCCTCTTCGGGATAGAAGGTGATGGTCTCGGTGCCGTCGGCGTAGTGCTTGATATTGTCCTGGCGGTTGGTCCAGAGCATGCCCGGCGCCTCGGCCATACGCTCGTCCTCGGTGCCCTCGGCACGTGGCAGCGCGCGCGACGACAGGCCGTAGGCCTCTGTGTCGAGCGCATCTATCGTATAGGTCTCGTAGTTGTCCACGTCATTGACATTGCGCAGCTTTACCCAGTCGTTGTCGTCACCGTTGACACATATTCCGCTGAATCCTCCGATAGGCAGGCTTATGGAGCCACCTTGATTGCCCTGGAAGATATAACGCAGTGACGGCGTACCTTCCTCCGGGAAGAACTGCGCAACCATCGAAGCCGGGTTGCCATCCGGGGCATTTCGCCAGTCAAACACTACATTGACACTGCCTGCACTCTCGAAATACAGGTCTTTGTGCTCGCATGAGACAAGCAGCATCGCCACGGGCATAGCGATATATAATGCAAGTCGTTTCATCGTTTACCTCCTCTCTGCGTGTTGTGGTTGTCATGACCGATGAGCCATACGAGTGAGACTTCGGCTTTGGTGGGTCCGAACCATTTGATGTGTCGTGTGGATTTCCACATATATATACTGCCTTTGGAGTCGTAGGTGATGTATTTGCCGCCGAGATAGCCAAGGCCGATCGTGAAGTCGAGATTGAGCCGGCGGGCTATCGGGAGCGAGTAGCCGTATTCCACACCGCCGTAGAAGTTGCACCGGTCCCAGAGTGTGCCGCGTGGCACACCGCCCATGTATCCTGTGCCGCCGAATTCAAAGTCGTATGTCACGGCACCGGCGTATAAGCCGAGATGATGTC
>CAZBWZ010000234.1:0-2022 GCA_964495725.1 uncultured Bacteroides sp. | reverse complement strand
AGCGCGAGCAGCTGCAGCGCGAGATGGGTCTGCGCACCACCAAGATCCTCACCCTCGAGGATATCGGCCGCCGCCGCGCCATCGGCAACTTCCAGGAGCTCAACGTTATCGTCAAGGGTGATGTCGACGGCTCCGTCGAGGCCCTCTCCGACTCTCTCATCAAGCTCTCGACCGAGGAGATCGAGGTCAAGGTGCTGCATAAGGCCGTGGGCGAGATCTCGGAGAGCGATGTGGCCCTGGCTGCCGCATCGGATGCCATCATCATCGGCTTCCAGGTGCGCCCGTCGCAGGCCGCGCGCCGCGACGCCGAGCGCGAGGGTGTGCAGATACGCCTCTACTCTGTGATCTACCAGGCTATCGAGGAGGTGAAGGACGCCATGTCGGGTATGCTCGCACCCGAGATAAAGGAAGAGGTCACCGGTACGGCCGAAGTGAAGGAGACCTACCATATATCCAAGGTGGGCACCATCGCCGGATGTATCGTGCGCGAGGGCAAGATACGCAGAGGAGCCAAATGCCGCCTCATCCGCGACGGTATCGTCAAGTACACCGGCGAGCTGGGATCCCTCAAGCGCTTCAAGGACGATGCCAAGGAGGTGTTCAGCGGCCAGGAATGTGGTATGTCGATCACCAACTACAACGACCTCAAGGTGGGCGACCTCATCGAGTGCTACGAGGAGACAGAGGTCAGCCGCTCGATCGACTGACGATGTCTACCGTCTATCTCAATATCGGATCAAACAAAGGCGACCGCCATGCCCTGATAGGGCGGGCGGTCGCTTTGCTTGGCGCCCGTCTGGGCGCTGAGGCACGGTGCTCGCGGTGGTATCACAGCGAGCCATGGGGGTTTATCTCAGACGCCATGTTTGTAAATCTGGGGGTTGCCATAGATATTGACGGTGACACCGACCCGATGCGGCTGCTCGACCTCACCCAGGAGATAGAGCGCGAGCTGGGCGGCGGCCCCCACCGCACGCCCGACGGCAGCTACATCGACCGCGCCCTCGATATCGACATCATAGCCATCGACCGTGTGGTGATGGCCACTGACAGGCTCACGCTGCCCCACCCGCTCAGCTGGGCACGCGACTTCGTCATGCAGCCGATGCGCCAGATCGCGCCCGCCGACCTTGTCGACTGGCTCATTGCAACAAATCGCGGGCAATCTGCAGCGAGGTAAGCCTCTGCACCGGCGTATGGTGCATCGTGTAATAGGCAAGCATCGCGTCAAGTATCTGGTTGCGCTGCATCCTGTTTAGCTTGATCAGGCCGAGACTGCGCATATTGGCTCGCGACAGCGCGTCGATCAGCGATGTGGACTCACCGTCGATATAGTCGCGGTGTGAGGGCGGTGAGGCGCAGAACGTGCCCTCGCGCATGTCAAGATACCGGCCCTTGCCATAGGTGGCCATATCGGGCTCTATACCTAAATAGCGTCCCAGCCGGTAGAGAAAATACAGGTGGAAATTGGCCAGGGCCGTGCCCGTGGCCGCAGAAAGCGATCTCACGGCCTCAGAGATGAAGTCAAACAAATGTATGTCGGACTGCCCTTCGCGCAGCACGGCGCACAGGAAATCGGCCAGAAAGGCGGATATGATCGACCTTACCGCACCCCCCGGCGACGCCCCCCCCGGCGACAGAGCTATATCGGACAGCGTTACGAGATTGCCTCGGCGCGAGGGAGAGCTCACAGCCTCGACAAGAGACAGCGGCGTGAGCATGGCTCGCCGGCGGCGTGCCTCGGCCGACTTGCCCAGATGCACCGCCGCAGCCATCATGCCCTGTTCGCGTGAATACAGGGTGGCGATCGACACCGTGTCGGTATGGCTGACAAGACGCAGACAAATGCAATGACAATAGGTAAGCATAGAGCAAAAATACAAAAAAATACTTAAAAAAACGCGTTTGACATGTAAAAATTTGTAGGATAAATAAAAAGTGTGTATATTTGCACTCGCTTTAGAGCCGCATGGCCCATTCGTCTATCGGTTAGGACGCAAGATTTTCATTCTTGAAAGAGCA
>CAZBWZ010000233.1:0-2039 GCA_964495725.1 uncultured Bacteroides sp. | reverse complement strand
TTCACCCGGCGTTCGAGATTGCGTGTCTCGGTGTTGATACGGTTGAGCTCGTCTTCCATCTCGTCATATATGGGGAAGAATGCGGTCTGCTGCTCGCGTGTGAGCGAGAGCTCGCGTGTGAGGAAGTCGTGTTTGAGACTGCGCATCTCGGTGAGCCACTTCTGGCGGTCTTCGTTGGTGAGCCGCTGAGAGCGCTGTGCCGCCCCGGTGAATGAGAGCGATGTCAGCCACAATACTGAGAATATGAAGATGATGCGTTTCATGCCGTAAGCTTAGATTCCTTGATTAGCCATATCAGCCTGATTGGCCCTGTCGGCGGGTACGCTCAGGTCGGTGGGCTCCAGACCCTCTTCCATGAGGTCGTCCATCAGCTCCCATTGGTTGAGCTCGTCGATGATGTAATCGTTGACAAACATCTCGTTGCCCAGGGCCTCGGCCATGATGGGCGAGGGCTGCCACTGGGGCTCGGGCTTGGCTGTGAGGGAGGTGAAGACCTTGAGCATACACCACACGCCCATAAACATAGCGGCCATGTAGGCATACGGACGTATGCGCTGCCACAGGCTGAGCTTTATTTGGGGAGTGCGCGGGAGAGAGGCTGATTCTTCAAACGGAGTGGGCTCGAGAGAGGCAGCCATGCGAGCGGCAAAGTCGGCAAAGTAGCCATCGGGCACGGTCATGCCGTCGCGGTGGCCTATCTGCTTGAGTATGTCCTTATCTTCTTTCATGACTATTTTTCTTGAAGTATCGTTTCGGTATGTAGTTTGACTTATGGGGCCTTATATGGTTTAATCGTGGTTGTTAAAATAATTCTCGATTTTCTTCACGGCGAGGTGATACGATGCCTTGAGGGCGCCGACCGATGTGCCCAATACCTGCGACATGTCTTCGTATTTCATCTCGTCGTAATATTTCATGTTGAACACGAGCCTCTGTTTTTCAGGCAGTGAGGCGATGGCCTTGCGCAGCTTCAGGGTCAGGTCGTCTCCGTCGATATGCTCGTCGGCCTCGATGAGGCTCACAAGATGCGACTCTTCGTCATCGAGCGAGTAATTCTTGCGTTTGCGTTCGCGCTCCAGGAATGATATGCTCTCGTTGATGGCGATCTTGTACAGCCATGTCGACAGCTTGGCGTCGCCGCGGAAGTTGCCCAGGCTCTGCCATGCCTTCATGAATGTGTTCTGCAGCAGGTCGTTGGCATCGTCGTGAGAGTGTACCATGCGGCGTATCTGCCAGTATAGGGGCTCGGAATATGTAGCGATCACCTGATTGAATGCCTGACGGCACTGCGCCGGATCGCGCAGCTGCTCGATGAGTTGTGGATTTTCTTTGGGAAATTCGGCCATCAGTACAGTGTGATTGATTCGGTCAAAGATAGTCAATTTTTTTGTATTGGCCAAACAAAAATTTATTACCTTTGTCGCTGAAATCAAGACATACTAACCGTCAGGGTGTTGCAGCCGTAGGTTTTGTCAGCTGTTGCAGAGCCCGTTAAAAAAACAATATCAGTATATGGAAAAATATATCCTTGTCGATGACCCCGAGGTGCGTGGCAATCTGCTGCCCCTGACATATACACGTCCTGTGGCCGAACTGAGACTCGGTGTCACCACCATACGCGAGAAATGGGAGCGCAAGCTCGGAGAGGCCTGCACGTGGCGCACTGTGGATTACCTGCAGGAGAAGTTTCCGTGTGACGCGGCACCCGGAGCCACTGAGATGCCGTCGCACGTGGTGCCCGGTGTGGGCGAGATCAATCATCTGTATGACATATTCGCCCTCAACGCCAAGGCTATAGAGGATGATTTCGCGTACCTGACCGCCGGACGGGTGTCGCAGCCTCTGAGCCCCACCAACACGGTGATCGGCGATGCCTCGCGTATCTTCATCGAGGAGGGCGCCACAGTGGAGGGCGCCGTGCTCAACACCCGCGGCGGCTGTATCTACATAGGCCGTGACGCCGAGGTGATGGAGGGTGTGTGCGTGCGCGGACCGGTGGCCCTGTGCGAGCACGGTGTGATAAATATGGGTGCGAAGAT
>CAZBWZ010000232.1:0-2042 GCA_964495725.1 uncultured Bacteroides sp. | reverse complement strand
ATAATTTAGCGACAAATAACCCTATACACCAAAATCAACATGGACAGCAAAAACATCCACAGATATTGTGTGATAATGTGCGGAGGAATAGGTAGCCGTTTCTGGCCTTTCAGCCGCACCTCAAAACCTAAACAATTTATTGATTTCCTCGGCACAGGCCGATCACTGCTGCAGATGAGCTACGACCGCATACTCCCTGTAGTACCCAAAGAAAACATCATCATCGTTACCAACAGCAGCTATGCCGACCTCATCAAAGAGCAGCTACCAGACCTTAAAGATTCACAAATACTCTTTGAACCAGCTCGCCGCAACACAGCCCCATGCATAGCCTGGGCCGCCTATCATATTCATGCCCTCGACCCGCAGGCTTCAATGATCGTCACTCCCAGCGACCACCTCATCACAAGAGAGCGGGAATTTGAGAAAAGCGTGCTCGAAGGCTTTGAGTTTGTCGAAAACAATGACGCACTGCTCACTTTAGGCATCAAGCCGTCACGACCCGACACCGGATACGGCTATATACAGGTGGGCCGTAAAGTGGAGCCCGGCATCAACAAGGTAAAGACCTTCACTGAGAAGCCCGACCTGCAGCTGGCCAAAGTATTCGTGGAGTCTGGCGAGTTTTTCTGGAATTCCGGCATATTCCTATGGCGCACTGATACCATAATAGATTCAATGAGACGACTCGCTCCAGAGGTGGCCGGTGTATTTGACAACGGATCAGGCAAATTCGGCACTCCTGACGAAATCCAATACATCAACGACAACTTCCCCGGATGCGTCAATATCTCGATCGACTATGCCATAATGGAAAAGAGCGACAAGGTATATGTGGAATGTGTTGACTTCGGATGGAATGATCTCGGCACATGGAACGCCCTGTATGACAACTCGCCCCGCAATCGAGACGGCAACGTGGCCCATAACTGCAACATCGTGGCATACGAGTCTACAGGCAACATTTTTGCAATCAACGCCGACAAGCTCGTCGTGGTCGATTCTCTCAAAGACTACATTGTGGCAGACACCGGGGATGTACTGCTGATATGTCCTAAGTCAAAAGAACAGACTATCAAACAAGTAGTCAACGATATAAAAGTAAAATTCGGAGATAAATATCTTTAACATCACAGACGTGCGCCCCAGGGGCGCACGTCTGTGATGTTAAAGTCCACAAGTATATACACACATCATGCGCAACACAGCTGTCACCCTGCTTATAATAATATGTGTAATCTTAACCTCCGCAGGCGTAACCACAAATTACGATCGTCTGAAGACCCGAGCCGACAGATTTTTTAACAACAACGAATGGGCAAGCGCCGGAGCTTATTACACCTTCATGCTCGAAGAGCGTCCTGACGTAGCCGATACCTATGGGCGCGCAATCGTGTCGAGCATGATGGGCGGTGACACGGTGACACCACGTCAGCTGCTGACAAGGGCGATGGAGAATAAGGTGCCTCTCGACAGCGTGCTATCCAACGTACGCTTGTATGCCTTTGCCAAAGACAGCGCCTCATTCTATCCCCGCTTCCTGCGGTCCGTTGCCCGCAACCAGCCCTGGCTGGCGCGACCTATCGATGCGATGCTGCTGAAATATTCCCTGCAGCGCAACGACGGCCCGAACATTATCAGATATGCCAACATAATGCTTAACGGTATGCCGGATAATGTCCGTTTTCTCTCGGCCCTCGCCCACGGTTACATGCTTACCGGTGATTACACCAATGCCTTGGACACCTGGCAGCACATCCTCCGCATCGATCCATCCAACTACGACGCACTGCTGCAGATAGCAGCCTACTACACCAGCGACGGCCAGGGGCAGCAAGCGATCCCTTACTACGAACGTGCAAACAATATCCGCCCGACACCATACGTATCCTCAATCCTCAGCCAGAACAATCCTGACCACAAGCCATCCCCGACCAATCCCTGAGCGGCTTACAGAGCATAACACAGAATTTTTCTAACAAAGCCGGCAAAACATTTGGAAATGTGTCAATAAAACCTTACCTTTGCACTCCGATTATATC
>CAZBWZ010000231.1:0-2059 GCA_964495725.1 uncultured Bacteroides sp. | reverse complement strand
CGTTGTGGCAGTGGGTGGCGATCGTCACTTTGTGTATGCCGTCTACGTGCTCCATGAGGTATTTGATCTTCTCGCCGAATTCCTGGGGCAGGCAGTAGCCGGTGGTGTCGGGTATGTTGATGACGGTGGCTCCGGCGTTGACTACGGCCTGCACTACCCTGGCGAGGTATTCGTTGTCGGTGCGTCCGGCGTCTTCGGCGTAGAACTGCACGTCTTCGACAAATTTCTTGGCGTAGCTCACGGCGGCCACGGCGCGCTCGATGATTTCCTCGCGGGTGGAGTTGAATTTGTACCGGATATGAGAGTCGCTGGTGCCGATGCCTGTATGTATGCGTTTGTGCTTGGCATACTGCAGGGCCTCGGCTGCCACACGTATGTCATTCTCCACTGCGCGGGTGAGGGCGCATATCGTGGGCCAGGTCACGGCCTTTGAGATCTCGACCACCGACTTGAAGTCGCCGGGACTCGATACCGGGAATCCGGCCTCGATGACATCCACCCCGAGTTCTTCGAGGGCCTTGGCCACCTCGATCTTCTCCACGGTGTTTAGCTGGCACCCGGGCACCTGCTCGCCGTCTCGCAGTGTTGTGTCAAATATAAAAAGACGATCTGCCATAAATTTTTACCTTTAGTAGTCGGGGACCGGGTCCCGGACGTGAGTTTGCGAAATGTACTGTTGGCTGTTTGCTGATAGCAAATTGTAACAAGTGGCGCAAAGTTACTAATAATTTTTAATAAATAGCCGCTTTCTGATTATAATATGTAAAATATTCCATCTCCCCAACCGATATTGCAAGGATATGGCTGCCGTAGTTGTCGTAATGAGTGACAAGGGATCTAAGATCTCTATCCGGCTGTGAATCTATTGTCCTAAGTTATTTGAGTAATGGGGGGATAAAGACACCGCCGGCCCTCAGAGCCGGCGGCGGTGTGTTTCGTAAATCAAATGGTTAAGTAAATAATTAGCAAAATTCATGGTCAGATCAAAGGTAATGACAAAGGTAGTGATTTTTTGTCAATAAACCTGTATCACCGTGCCATTATTTGTCATTAATTCTATGATCAGAACTCAGTATCTGAAAATGAGGACTGAAATAGGCCTCTGCCAATCTATGAATTGGATGCTTGACGGATTTCGTGGATTTGTTGTAAAGACAGCCCGGTTGCTGTGCATCTATCCTTGTCTGCCATAACTAACCTGATCAGATTTTCCGCAATTATCCTTTTTTCTTCGGCACGTCCTTCGGCACGGGCGCCACGTATCTGGTTGAGCATATCGCGGGCGTTCTTTACATCGGCATCATAATGATATCTCTCTGATGGCGATAGTGCCGCCCTGTTGCTTACTTTAGCAAGTCTCTTGAATACCTCATTATTGTTAAGGAAAGCTACTTCCTGATTCGTTCCCATATTCTTGATATTATAAATCCACTGATCCATTGTTTCGTGACACTGATTTTTCCCTTTATTGAAAAAAGGAAGCTGTATGAATATATAACGTGTCAGATCACCCAGAGGTTGATGAGTCTCTTCTTCCAATAGCCTGAATCTTGACACTGCTTTATTATCAAGCGATTGCACATGGAAGTTGCATATAAACACAACGATGACGGGCTTGAGGGTATAGTCCCACTCTTTCTCCTCATCGTCTTTTCCTTTGTAGCCTTGCTCGGCTATTCCACGGCTCACATAGAATGTAGCCCTGTCGATGAATCTCGGTTGCGATGTCATCTGCATCTCCACGATAAACCGATGTCCCTCAGCCGTCTGGCACAGGATGTCGTAACGGATCCCTTTGCCATAAATCCACTCCGATCCATGCTCGTTATTAAGGTATGTGACAGATGTGATGCTGCCGAAAGTAGGGTCTTTATCAAAGATCGCATTCAACAGGCTTACCAACAGCTCTTCGGAGACATTTTCGCGACCGAATATCAGCTTGAAGCCGGCATCGTATGTGGGGTCAATAATTTATCCATAACCATATATTTTTACAAAGTTACGGGATATTTCCAATATTCGTCAATAAAGATACAGAAAATCATAAATAAATTTGTTC
>CAZBWZ010000230.1:0-2062 GCA_964495725.1 uncultured Bacteroides sp. | reverse complement strand
GTCAGCACCATGAAATTGATAGCGAGAAACACCAGGGTCCACAGCACCATGCGCCACGGCGAGGCCATGAGACCCGCGAAATGTCCGGTGTACGCGCCGCTATGGCTGAATAGCGACACTATCGACTGCCACAGATACTCCATGATCCAGCCGGCCACCACAGAGTAGAAGCTGAGTATCATCATCGAGGCGATGATTCCGGCGTAGGCCACCACACGGCAGGGATTGCCCGGCGTGAGCTTGCCGAAGGCTCTGAGGGCATTGCTGTGTGTGCCGCGCCCTATGGCAAATTCGGCTGTCATCACCGGCACTCCGATCAGAAACACGCACACGATATAAATGAGCAGGAAGGCCCCGCCGCCATGTATTCCGGCCTCGTAGGGAAAACGCCATATATTGCCCAGGCCGACAGCCGAACCTACCGTGGCGGCTATCACCCCCGTGCGTGTCACGAATTGAGATCTTTTCATCAGATTATCATTATAAGTTATATGTCATAGTGACAAAGACAAAAGGCCAGATTCCTACCATTCGGTCAGGCAGCTTACATCATGCTGATTATCTTGGCCACGAGGATTCCGGCGATCAGCAGCGGACACACATACCGTATAAGGGTTGCCACCGGTGCAGCCATACGCCCGGCCAGCTGGCCATGATTGGTGAGCTGCTCGCGGATAAAGCCGCGCGGCAACACCCATCCCACGTATATACATATCGCCAGAGCGCTGAGAGGCAGCAGGATATTGGTAGCCACATTGTCAAGAAAATCAAACAGCGACAGACCCGCTATTCTGATTGAGGGCACCGCGCCCAGACTCAGCGAACTCAGCGCGGAGGTGACAAAGATAGGCAGCATCACCACCAGACAAGCCTTGGTACGCGACATACTGAAGCGGTCGCGCACAAACGCCACCGACACCTCGGCGATAGAGATCGTGGAGGTAAGCGCGGCGACGGCAAGCAGCGTGAAGAACAGCGTAGACCACAGCCGCGTGCCTCCCATATTGGCAAATATCTCCGGCAGTGTCACAAACACGAGTGTCGTGCCCTCCAGCTGGCTCTCACTACCTCCTATGCCGAAGCTCATGACCGCCGGGAAGATTATCAGACCCATGATGAAGGCCATCATGAAATCGAGCATCGACACGGTGACAGCCGTGCGGCCGAGATTGGTGCTGGTCGGATAATAGGCCGCGTATGTGACAAGTATGCCCATACCCAGGCTGAGGGAGAAAAACGCCTGCCCCAGGGCATCCACCACCACATTGAGGGTGATCTTGCTGAAGTCGGGCATCACGAAATATTTCACGCCCTCGATTGCGCCGGGCAGCGACAGCGACGCCACACACAATATCACTAATAGCAGGAACAGCAGCGGCATCAGCAGATTGGACATCTTCTCGATCCCCTTGTTCACTCCTTTGAGAAGTACCACCAGATTGATAAGTATCATTATATATGTCCATAGCAACGGATTGAAGGCGGTGCTGATATAATCGGACATCTTCGAGGTGAAGAAAACGCTCCCGTCGGCCTGATTACCCGAATATCCGTCGTAAAGGCTGCCCGTGATCGAGTCGTAAAGGTATTCAATGGTCCACCCGGCCACCACCATGTAGTATGACAATATCAGGTAAGAGGCCACCAGACCTATCGTGCCGGCGATCCACCACCGGCTGCCCGGGGTGAGATTCCTGAAGTTGCCCACCGAGTCAGAGCGCCCGGCTCGCCCGAGAGATGTCTCGGCGAGCATGACGGGTATGCCCAGGATAAACACACACAGGATGTATACAAACAGGAAGGCAGCTCCGCCGTTGGCCTGCGCCTCGGCCGGAAACCTCCATATGTTGCCCAGGCCCACCGCAGATCCCACCGTGGCGGCCACCACGCCGATCTTGCTGCTGAACACACTTTTTTCTGAAGCCATAATAATCTTTTATAAAAACAAGTTGCAAATTTACAAATTATAACATTACAAACCAAAATTATTACAATTGCGCATATCGCGCGCAGATTAAACAAGCAAGTGCGAATTTACGAATAATCTGAAAAAAGGCAAATG
>CAZBWZ010000229.1:0-2137 GCA_964495725.1 uncultured Bacteroides sp. | reverse complement strand
AGAAAGTGTTTTTCCAGAAAATCGCTAATTTTGCACTTGCCAGTTGAGAGTGGGCATTAAATCCTCCGATTCAGCCATTCTTGAATACACATAACAAAAAATTTTTCTTACTTTTGCGCATCAATATAATTCACACATGGATCACAAGCTTAACCGGATTCTCTATTACTTTTTGGTGGGGATAATGCTGTTTGCCCTTATATCCGCTCCGATAGTCATGGTGGTATATAATAGCTCCTACCCCGATGAGTTCAATTATTCTGAAATTCCGTACGTGTTGCTGGGTGTGCTTTACGGCGTGGGAGTATACACCTGTTACAAGAGGTATTTCCGTCCGCAATATGTCAGTTGGCTCGTGCCTGTGTCCTTCATAATAATGAATGCGGTGGCCATCACATATGTATGTCTGTCTCCGACAGTGCCCGTATCGGATTATGAGGTGATATGGGCATGCGCCCGATCAATTGCCGACGGTACATTCGATATCAACGAGCATGTATATTATGAGTATATCTCCATGTTCAGCTATCAGATGGGAATCGCATGGTTTGAATCGCTTTTTATAAGAATGTTCGGCCCGGTGTTCCTACCTTTGCAGATTTTCAATATAATCCTGCTCAATGCGACGGCAGTGCTGATGTGGGCACTGTGCCGGCGGTATCTCTCCCGCGGAGGATGCACGCTGGCCTTGTTTCTATTCGCCACCTACTATCCTGTTTTGTCAACGACTCCGCAATTCACCAACCAGCATATATCCTGTGTCATAATCTTAGGCATAATACTGCTGATGACATCAGGGAAGATATATAAATGGGTAATCGCCGGACTGCTTGTCGCCACACTCAACACCCTCAGGCCAATGGGCGTCATCCTGCTGATGACAGCAGCCGTATATGCCCTGGCTATCATTATCACAAGGCGCGAAAGCGCGAAGCGGCCTCTGGTGTCGCTGGTATCACTCGTCGCGGTGTATTCAGTGAGCATGGGCCTTATCAACCATGGCTTTGAGCGTGCCCGATATGCCGTAGGCGACATGACCTCATCCAAGGTGCCGTGGTTTAAGCTTGACAAGGGCCTCACAGGCTACGAATGGCCCGCTGCCGCTGATTTCGGGTCACTTGAGGAATTCAACAAATGGGAGAAGGCCAAGGTCATTGAGGCCGTCACCGATGACCTGGGCACCACCGCCACTTTTGTCACAGGCAAGATGACGCGCTATCTCGGAGGCTATGACTACAAGGTGGAAATGACCTATAATCACGACAAGGAAATATGGAGCCGGCCCGGGATCAAGAGGATGATCGACTTAGGCTGGGGACAATATCTGACTATCGTGTTTTTTGCTGCATTGAGTCTGGCCAAGAGGCGGAAAGATACTGATTTCATACAGCCGGCTTACATCTTCTATATCGGCATAACCTTAGTATATATCTTCATCGAGGCATTCTCATCATACAGATATGAGAGCTACCCATATCTGATAATGATGTCATGCCTGATATACTCCGGCCGGAATTCCTTACGGTCAATCGCAAAAGCCTAAGTAATAAGAATCAACCTATTGCAGGGCGGAGAGATTGGCGCGGTCGCCTACAAGCCATACTATATCGCCGGCCTGGAACTTGAGATGCGGGTCTGAATCGATATAGCTGTCGCCTCTCTGCACGGCCACTACGAGCACGCCGTATTTGTTGCGGAGGTTGGCTGTGACGGGCGTGCGGTTGAGCAGCGGCGAGGACTCGGAGAGCAGGATCGATGTTAGCTTGAAATCCTCGGGATTGGATGTCGACGGATTGTTGTCGTTGACCTCCACCACCTTCAAGGTATCTTCGATCTGCTTATCCGTGCCGATGACACACAGCACATCGCCCGGATAGATACGCTCCTTGGCCGACGGCACAGATATGAGCTGCTGCCCGCGCTGTATGTTGACCACATTGACCCCGAAGTCCTTGCGCAGGTCTGTCTCATAGAGTTGCTGGCCGGCCAGACGCGAAGCATTTCCCACGGTCATGTAAGCCATGTGCAGGTCGTTTACCACCATGTTGTTTTTGCCCGAGCGGCGCAACTCGCGCTCATTGAGATTGGCTATGAACTTCTCCTCGATGCGCATCATCTGCTTCTTGACATTACGCGA
>CAZBWZ010000228.1:0-2138 GCA_964495725.1 uncultured Bacteroides sp. | reverse complement strand
ATACGCCTACCGTCTCGGCGGCAATTCGTGCCTGAGCGGAGACTATTGCGGCCCCTGGCACTTCGCCGAGCCTCTCAAGCAGGGCCAACGTCTCACCCTCGAGGACATGAACCACTATACCACGGTAAAGACCACCATGTTCAACGGCATACAGCACCCGTCGATCGTGCTATGCCACACCGGCGGCGAATGTGAGATCCTGCGTGAATATACATACGAAGACTACAAAAACCGTATGAGCTGACACCTTATATAAAACGATACTGCCATGAAATTTTCAGTCATAATCCCGGTCTACAACCGCATCGACGAGGTAGAGAGCCTGCTCGAAAGCCTGGCGGCGCAGACGGCCCGCAACTTCGAGGTAATAATAGTAGAAGACGGCTCTTCTATGCCATGTGAAGAAGCTGTGGCAAAATACAAGGACAAAGTAGACGTAAAGTATTATTACAAAGACAACGAGGGACGGTCGATAGCACGCAACTACGGACTTGAGCGGGCCACCGGCGATTATTTCATATTCTTTGACTCCGATTGCATCATCCCGCCGGATTATTTCCAGACGGTGAGCCGTGAGCTGAAGCCTAATCCGCTGGACTGCTTCGGCGGACCGGACGCGGCCCATGACTCATTCACCCCCGTGCAGAAGGCCATCAACTACTCGATGACATCTTTCCTCACCACTGGAGGAATACGCGGAGGCAAGATCAAGCTCGACAAGTTTGTGCCGCGCACATTCAATATGGGCTTTTCACGCGACGTCTACGATAAGGTAGGCGGATTCCGCGAGATGTTTTCCGAGGACATCGACATGAGCACGCGCATACGGCTCGCCGGATTCTCGATAGGACTGCTAAGCGATGCCAAGGTGTGGCACAAACGGCGTGTCGATTTCAAAAAATTCTTCCGTCAGGTATATGTCTTCGGCATGTCACGCATCACGCTCAAGCTGCTGTACCCCGATTCCCTCAAGCCCGTGCATGTGCTGCCCGCCCTCTTCGTGCTGGGATGTTTCGTGCTGCTGTTGCTCGCCATATTCGTGTCATGGTGGTGGCTGCTGCCCATCGGCATCTACTTTCTCGCGGTATTCATCGGCGCGCTTATATCCACCCGCTCTCTACGTATCGCCCTGCTGAGCGTGCCGGCCTCGGCAATCCAGCTCGGAGGTTACGGCCTGGGGTTCATCAAGGCTTTTGTTACCAAGATATTACTCGGTCGCGGACGTGACATCAACGAAGAGATAATGATGCGAAAAGGCAAGTGACACCATGGAAACCCAACAGAAGACATCCCTGCTGATCAAGGATATTAACAAAGACGACCGCCCGCGCGAAAAAGCCCTCGCCAAGGGCCTCGACGCACTCACCGATGCCGAACTCATGGCTCTTATCTTCTCTACAGGCATCAAGGGACGGTCGGTGATCGACATCTGCCAGGACATACTCGACGGATGTGACCATAATCTGTGGCAGCTGACCAGCCTGTCTATCAACGAGCTTTGTGCCAAATACAAAGGTATAGGCATCGCCAAGGCCACTACCCTGCTCGCCGGACTCGAACTCGGCAAGCGTGCGGCCGCCCAGCACTACCGCACCCTGGCGTCGGCCCCCATCACATCATCACAAGCCGCCTACAACTCCATGCGTGACCGACTCGAAGGGTTGCAGCACGAGGAGTTCTGGATCGTCACACTCAGCCGTGCCAACAAGATCACTCAGCGCGTGCAGATCTCGCGCGGCGGCACTGCCGCTACCGCTGTGGATGTCAAGCTGATCCTGCGTGCCGCACTGAATAATCTGGCTTCGGCAATAATCCTGTTTCACAATCATCCGTCCGGCACTCTATCCCCCAGCCCCCAGGATGACAGACTTACAAGGAAAATCGTAGATGGTGCGACAGCCATAGATGTAAAGGTACACGACCACATCATCATATCCGATACAGGCTACTACTCATACAACGACAACGGCCGCCTCTGACGGGCCTAGGTGCTTTTTTTATAATTTATCAATATCTTTTATGGAGATCAAGCCATTCCAGCCGGCATACCTCAATGAGGTGATATCATTGATTCTCGATATTCAAAACAATACTTCGTTAAAATTTAATTTATGCCGTTGAAAATAAATGAGTTAGTT
>CAZBWZ010000227.1:0-2141 GCA_964495725.1 uncultured Bacteroides sp. | reverse complement strand
CATTTGCCTTTTTTCAGATTATTCGTAAATTCGCACTTGCTTGTTTAATCTGCGATCACATATGATAATCCTGCCATTTTGCTAAAGTGGCAGGATTTTGTTATATTTGCGGGGTATAAGCATTATATATACTTAAAGATTTTTTATGAATGTTTCATGCTGTTATTTGTGGCGGAGTGTGGTGATGTTGACTGTAGTCCTGACTTGTCTTGGAGTGAGGGCTGACGAGTCTGTGCGTTTCGGACATTGTTATGAGGGGCTTCCGTTTGTCACCGAGCCGGTCAAGGCTCCGGCAATACCGGAGCTGACGGTGTCGGTGACTGACTACGGAGGCAAAGGTGACGGATTTACGCTCAACACCGGTGCCTTTGAGCGTGCGCTTGCCGATCTTGAGCACCGGGGCGGCGGCCATCTCATTGTGCCGCAGCGGGTATGGCTCACCGGGCCGATAGTCCTGCGCAGCAACGTGGACCTGCATGTCACTAAGGACGCCATCATACTGTTTTCGCCCGACAAATCACTCTATCCCATCCTGCCACCCGACGAGGGTACGGGCGGAGCGCTCTGTACGCCACCTATCTCGGCCACCCACATCACCAATTTCTCTATTACGGGCCAAGGGGTGATTGATGGCAACGGGGAAGCCTGGAGACCTGTCAAGCGATTTAAGGTGAGCGACGCCGAGTGGAGCAAGATGAAACGCCTGAGACTGAAGGAGGTGACCGAGGAGGGGCGGCAGGTATTTTACCCGACGCTGGGAAACACTGACGGCAGCGTGCAGACCAAGCGTCCGCGTCTGCTGAGATTCATAGGATGCTCACAATTTATGGTACAGGGCGTCGTGGTGCAGAATTCGCCCAGTTTCCATGTCAATATGATACTTTGTGACCATTTCATCCTCGACGGCATTATGGTGCGCTGTCCGTGGAACGCTCAAAACGGCGACGGCATAGACCTGAGTTCGTGTCACCATGTGCTGCTGACCGGATGCTCGGTTGATGCCGGAGATGATGCGATATGCATGAAAAGCGGTATCGGCGATGTGGGCCGCAGCCGCGGGGCCACTCACGATGTGGTGATTGACGGCTGCACGGTGTTTCACGGACACGGCGGTTTCGTGATAGGCTCGGACACGGGCGGAGGCATGAAGGACATCATGGTGCGCCACTGCCGCTTTATTGACACCGATACCGGTATCCGCATCAAGAGCGGTCGCGACCGGGGCGGAGTGGTGAGCGATGTGTGGATTGATGACGTGGTGATGTGTGATATTGCCGACGAGGCCATACTGTTTGACTGTTATTATCAGGAGAAGGTGGGCGATGCGCGCGATGTCAAGGCAGCCGCAGTGACGGCCGACACACCGCGATTCCGTGACGTGTATATAAGCAATGTGGTTTGTACTGACGCCTCGCGTGCCATAGTGGTGAAGGGGTTGCCTGAAATGCCGGTGAGCAACGTCACGGTGAGCAACTCTACATTTACGGCACGCCAGGGTGCGGTGATAAATCATGCCCGCGGGTTTAAGCTGACCGACGTGACATTGGTGGTGCCGCAGCCCCAGGACGAGGCCGTGTCGGCATTTGACGCCGACGGGCTGTCAACTGCCGGTCTCAATATTATTACCAGAGATAAGTAAGAAACAATAATTTTGTCGGTCAGGATGATTTTGTAATTTTGCGGCATGGATTGTCCCGGAGATCGCGTAGATTGATATTGGATGCCGGGAGGTAGAAGTGACAGAAATCTGATGATACGAAAGATAACTTGGACCGGCCTGATGATGATGTCAGGCATGATCACGACCGGGCAGGAGATTCCGGACACGATAGAAGGCCGCGCGCTTGAGGAGGTGGTCGTGACCACGCAGGGCGCCCGACAGAGGATATCCGACCGGCGGCTGGGCAGCGAGAATCTTGAGCTGAAGACACTCTCCCTGACACCCCGGCTATTCGGAGAGGCCGACATAATTAAGTCGATGACCCTGCTCCCCGGTGTACACGGAGAGGCTGACGGAGCCGGAGGGTTTGAGGTGAGGGGAGGCAACGCCTATCAGAATATTGTCATGATGGATGGCATGACCTTATACAATCCCTATCATCTGATGGGTATCTTCTCCACGTTTAATGACGATGCCATGG
>CAZBWZ010000226.1:0-2160 GCA_964495725.1 uncultured Bacteroides sp. | reverse complement strand
CGATGGTGGAGACTACCTCTTCTACTGCCTGCAGATACTCAGGCTCATTGGGAAAACGCCGACTAAGATCGGCCATTACATCAGTGGCTTTCATTTCTTGTTTAGCTTTTTTACTTTAGCATTGTACGTAACACGGCTGCAAAATTAATACTTTTCAATCAAACAGCCAAATTTTATTTCTATTTGTAAGCGTTTTTTTAATAATTGCGACTATCTGATTTAAAAAGGCGCATCTGCCGTGCAGACGCGCCTTTATGATCGGCATACACCGGGGGATGGTTACTCCTCCCAACGTTTCACCACCCTGCTACGGTCAACGCCCTCCAGCTGGTAACCGTACCATTTCACGCTGGTGGGATTGCTGCTGTTCATCCATGTCTGCCAGTCAGAATACACCTCCGAGATATTATCCCTCTCCATAGGCCATTCCCACGCCTGCGTCACGAGCATCATCTGGGGCACGATCGAATTACCTCCTACAGGATGGTTGTTGACCTTCCACAGACTTGGATATTTAGCCATCATGGCCTCAGTGTCGCAAATAGAGAAATCAATATTGTTGTTAGCGAGATCCGCGATGGCATTATCCTTGTCGACCAGCAGCCAGAAACCTGCCATCGTGCCGCCCTGCCACAAATCGTTGACATAAGAATCAAACGAGAATACAGACATGTTGTGCTGCAGGATATCGTACTCAAATGTGGCCGTGGGGGCTCTGAGATCCTCGTACTCTCCGTTCAGGGTATTGATAAACGGCAGTTCGCCCTTTTCATTGACCTCCGAGTCGCCCAGCCAGCTGTGTACTTCCTTACCCACCATATAGTTGGTGTTGCCGTCGCTCCACATCAGATAAATGGGGTATATACCACCGGCGGCAAGCGGGCGCACATTTATATTCTGTATCGTGAGGCTGTTGCCATATAGATATTGGATTGCGAACACAGCGTCGTTGAAGTCACAGTCGTCGGTGCTGCCGAGGTCCTCGCAGGCAAGATACCAGGTGTAATCCTCGAAAGTGGGGCCATCTTGAGGTCCTCCGGGCCATGCCCTCTGATACACGAGATTATTGTACACCCCGTTGCCATCGAAGTCAAGCATGGTGATAGGAAATCCATTCTCACACTTCACATTAGGAGACATGATGTAATCAGACGTGCCCTTGACACGACTTCCATTGGCCGTCGACACTACCGTACCCGTATTGAGATCTTTCATGTACACTACGTAGTCATGCTGGGCATCAGAGTTATTGCCGGGCACAGCGACAGTGACCCCCAAATGCGAATAAAGATGGTCGTCGTCAATATTACAAAAGCTCTCACCTGTCTTCCCTGTGTATGGCTGAGGGGTCTCAAGCTGTTGCGCGCGATAAGCGGTATAATATGTGACACGATACTTTTGATCGCCCTCTTTTCTCACATAGGGGATAGCATACTCGGGGATTTCTATCCACGTTGTTCCGAGAAGACGCTCAAACTGGTCATATTCATAAATATCAGCCTTCACATCAGTGTGCGCGTTGAGCCACGACCAAATATAAGCGTCGTAGTTTTCATAAAATTCCCACGGATCCGTCACCTCATCAAATTTCGGCAGGTTGGGAGTATAGTCGGTGGCCCCGTTCTCTCTGAGAGTTGCGAAAGAAGGCAGTTTAGTCTGGGCGGCAGCATGTCTCTCAAGTCTTGCCTCAAGCGATTGATCGCCATAGGTAGCTTTATTGTCCCTTACTAAGTTGCCTAAGAGATATCTGGCCTCATTTCTTGCGTTTTTAAAGCCATCCGTCGTCTCTATAAACTCTGTATGTCCCTCTCCGGCAAAGTCGATCACAAACTCCACTCCCGCCTGATCAAAGGTGAATCCCTCTCTTCTACCGTTATAATCCACCGCCACAGAGGCTCCTTTCACCTCATCTGTGCGGAAGAGCGGAATGAAGTAGATTTTTTCAGAGCTGAGCATGTTCTGACCATCCCCGTAATACACACCTATCTCATAATCATGGTCAGCCTCCGGCTTTGTAATATTCAAGAACGTGATATAATGCAAGTTTCCATTATGAGACGGTCCGTCTTGCTTATTTTCGAATTTATCGTAGTCGGCACTGTTTTCGCTGATAAATTCTTTTAAGTGGCGGCCGATATGGTCATGAGAGGTGCCTCCCGC
>CAZBWZ010000225.1:0-2164 GCA_964495725.1 uncultured Bacteroides sp. | reverse complement strand
TATTGGTCGAGCTCTGAGGGATGCTTGAAATAGTATTGCTCAAGCACCGGGCCGAGATCGAAATAATAATTCTCTGTGGCTCCTGATTTGCTCTTCACCGTGAAGTGGTCGTAGTGCGGCTCCTGATATTCCTGCGACTGCACCGGCACACCGTAGATATTGAAGATATCAAACTCATGACGGGGATACACCACAATCCACGGGCTGTCGGTGTCGAGTCCCGTGCCCGACGCGAATATCACGTACAGGAGGTGATTGAGCTTGTTTTTCCATATCTTGGCAAGATTCACCTTTTGTTTCTTTTCATACACGTATACGAGATTCTTGAGCTGCACCAGGTCGAGAGGATTATCTTCGAGAGTGGCCTTGGCGTAATTATACATCACGTCTTTCTCGGTCTTGGTATGTGTCTGTTTGTAATACAGCGGCTGTATCTCCTCAAGCTGCTCCTCATTGAATGGCGGCCGGTAAGGATCGTAATCTTCCTGAAACAAAGTGCCGTAATAAAAGTAGCGGTATTCTTCGTTGGTCATCACGGTGTCATTCTCCATGAATTTTTTCAGCAGACGCGGATAATAGAAACGTGATGATTCGTTTGTGCTCTCGGCCTTGATGCTGTCGAGATTGGGTTTCACCACCTTTATACGCCTGTCAAAGGCATTTGATGAGAGGGATGATGCCAGTATGATGAGGGTGAGGATATATAGTATTTTTTTCATTACAGAGAGGCTGATTTGGAAGCATTGACTATGGATAAGATACAGATGCCGGCCATTGATATCACCACTATAAGCGGCAGACCCTTGGCAC
Organism: uncultured Bacteroides sp.; assembly: GCA_964495725.1. Classification (GTDB taxonomy): domain Bacteria; phylum Bacteroidota; class Bacteroidia; order Bacteroidales; family Muribaculaceae; genus CAG-873. The sequence continues at coordinate 1,354 of CAZBWZ010000225.1, read as the reverse complement.
ACAGGTAATTGAAGAATCGGCGCGAGGGAAAATCGAGACGATTGGCCTTATCGGCGCGGCTGTAGGCCACGGAGCCCGACAACAGGCCTGCGGCGCTGCCGGTGATGATGCCGGCCGATGTGTTGGTGAGCATGCCCAAAGCCATGCCCATAAGGGCGCCGGTGCAAAAATAAGGCATACCCACACGCGAGCCGCTGATGGCATGTGGCAGCATCAGCGAGATGCCTGTGGCTATCACAGCGGCGGCTCCCCAGAATATTAGCATGGAGGTATCAATAAAGGCGTATCCGCTGAAGGCCGCCAATACCAGAGCCGCATAGCCCGCCAAGGCCGCCATGCGGTGGGATATGTAGGCGAGCACGACAGAGGCGCCGGTGCAGAGCACCGACAGCAGCATCATCCAGATTATATGGTGGTCGGTAAATGTCATGACGGGAAAGAATCTATACTCTGCAAATTTAAAAAGTAAAAGTTAAACAATAAAGTTAAAAGTGCATAATGAAGTCGTATAAACCTATTTACGAAAACAAAAAAACTTAAAAAAAGCCTCCGCCGGTAAATTACGGCGGAGGCTTGTATGTGTGTTTCGTTATTGTTATTCCCGATGTGTGTTTCTCTAAGAGCCTGAGAATTGATGTTTATACTTGAATTTTGGAGGCGGGAGGAGCTAAAATAAAAAACGCCCTACACAGATTCTTTTTTTCTGTGTGGTACCTGCTGACAAAAAGAAAATCTTTAATTCTCTTTCCGCCTGTCCCAACTTGAAGGATCCAGACCGGAAAGCCAACAGATTGCGCGCAATATTAAGAAGCAACATTGACAGAGACGGAATGTCAGAAATTTGAAAGCTCGTGTGATGAGTGTATCAACTTGCTGCTGCGCAATCAAATTAGATGATATTGAAGTGTCTTGCACTTCAGAAACCGTTAGACCAACGTGTATGGTGGAGTATCGTGCTCCAGAATTATTAAAGCTTCTTTTTATTTTTACAACTCAGAGGGATGGGGATCATGTCATGTATCAAGTTTCTCTTTAAAGACCCGCCACGGATTTGCGTGTATCCGGGTTCCTCCGGCAGTGTGTATTGTTGTTATTTATTGAATTATCTGTAATCGTTGAAACGCTCCTGGAGTTTCTTGCGGGCGAAGAAGATACGGCTCTTTACTGTGCCGAGCGGAAGCTCCATCTTCTCAGCGATCTCATTGTATTTGTAACCTGCTACGTGCATCGAGAAGGGTATGCGCAGCTCGTTAGGGAAATTATTGATGGCATCGGTGATTTCCTGTGCTGTGTATGACTGCTCGGGAGCTTCGATACCTGAATCCTGTGAGAGGTTGAGGTGGAAGAGGTTGTC
>CAZBWZ010000224.1:0-2178 GCA_964495725.1 uncultured Bacteroides sp. | reverse complement strand
TCGTTTTTTGCGTGTTTCTTTTATGTTTTCGCGTGTGATACTATCATTATGCTTACAGCATAGTAGCTTCAAAGCAGTGACGACATCGTATATCCTGCGATTGTTCTGCTTGTATCCTGCGATGGCTCGACGGAGCCTCAAGATCTGCCTTCGGAACCTTTTTCATCTTTGTTATCGCTGTCTGTTGATTGATATTCATTGTGAGTCACAGGATGGTTAGGGATTCCGAAGGCAGATTATACCGGCTCTTGCGAGCCACGCTGGATCAGAGCAGATTTCACACGGGATTATTGCGTGGATTTGTTATGGAGACAAAGATAGTGTGCACAGAGTGGATGCACATTAAATAATATAGGGGTGGGGAAAATAACAATCTCTTAGTAAGAGAGGGACACATGTGCCGGAAATTCACTGCAAAGTTAACAAGATGTTTCGTAATTCACAAATATTCAGCGAGAAAAATTACCGTTGTTTTGTTCAACAAATTGGGCTTAAAAATGGCATTTGCTCAACAACGTTAAAACGGTGTTGAGCATGTTGAGCAAAATAATTCCTGTTATTGCTGAGATACAGAGAGATATGAGACGTGTCCCTCTCTTACTAAGAGTGGGTGATTGTGACGGATCGCTTTGGTATAGAAAATAGTGATAGGACAGGAATATACTCACTATGACTTCACACCTTCGTCAGCGGCAACCGCACGCAGACCGAGGGGAAGAGAAGATATGCCGGAGAATCACTCGAAGGGAAAAAATTGGAATCTGTTTAGATATTGTCTATCAATCAGTTCGCATTAGGTAGATGCTCGAAAAATTCCGATTCAAGCTCGGCAAGCTATCAGCCGATAGCCTTGCGAAATACCGCCGTAGCCTCTCGGCCCTGGAGATATTCATGATAGGCCACGGGCTCTCTGAATCCGACCTGTCGCCCCGGCTTGTTGAGGATTTAGTCTTTGACATGATGCAGCGGGGCAAATCAGCAAGCGCCATCGTCAGCACCCTCAACGTCATCAGCAGCGTGCTCAAAGGCGAGACCGAAACCATGGCTACGGCCGCACGCACACGCGAACTTGCCCGCCAGTTTCGTACATCAGCTGTTGCCACCCCTCCTCTCGTCACCGAGCGCATCTTCACCGACTGCCTCTCTAAGCTACAGGCATGGCTTAAAGGACTCAGGCCAACAGGTGTTGCCGAGGATATACTCACAGTGTCGCTGCTTGGCGGAGGCATTCCCGTAAATCAGCTGATAGAGCTCCGCAAAGCCGATGTGTCGTCCTATTCCGGTAAAACCAAACAGATATTGGAGCGCAACCTCAGCACTACACGCGACTACGTATTCGACCTGCGACAGTCGTATCAGACGCTCCGGCAGATCAGGAAGAAGCTTGTTGACGACCTCTCTGCTACCTTTGCAGACATCACCGGCAAAAACGATACAGATATCGATGCGCTTGTCAGTTCCATATGGGTGGCCCTCGCCATCCGGTGCGGCGCCACCGCATCCGAGGCACTCGCCTGTGCTCCCGGCTCCGCACCCTACGTCATACCCGATTTCATCACGGCCCCCGAGCCCAACAGCGCAGCACGCAGCCGGTGTACCAAGGCTGTTGCCACACTCCTAACCCGCAACACTGCACACTGGTACGCCCTGCACATGCGCACAGGTGTCACCTTCGAGCAACTGCAGACCGACATAGCAGCCGACATCAAGCCCGCTCCCACATTGTTCTACCCCTGCCGAACCATCTCGCGCAACCTACGCAACCGCAAAGTGATAGCCGAGCAGCCATATATCGACCGCACCGTCTTCTTCCGCACCGCACCCGAAGCCGTGCAGCCCATGTTCCGCAAGATAGGCGACAAAGCATGGTGCTACCGCATGACCGCCACCCCCGGCTCACCCTACGCCATCATCTCCGCTGCGGAGATGCAACGCTTTCAGTCGGCCATCGGCCAGTTCACGCCTGACACAGAGATACACCCCATCGGCGAAATCGCCCTGCGGCCCACCGACCGGGTGATCCTGCTCATGGCCGACTTCTACAACCAGGAAGGCCGCATTGACAAGATCCTCACTGACACCGACGGGCGCACCATCTACCGCGTCGCCTTCACCAACTCCACCGGCATCGAGTGGACCGTCGACGCCGACACCCGCCAGCTCACCACCCCCTGACCA
>CAZBWZ010000223.1:0-2181 GCA_964495725.1 uncultured Bacteroides sp. | reverse complement strand
CCTACTCCCTTGAAATGCTTGTCTATGAAATGCCTCGCATCCTTAGGCAAACTGGAATAGTTGCTCGATCCTGACATCACGATACCGGGGGTCTGAGCCTCGGCCCTGAACACTGATGCTGGCGTGCCTATCGACATTGCTACAGCTGCTATCACTCCCATGTAAATGTATTTCGCTTTCATATATTCCGTTTTTTTAAATTTCCGTTATTAAATTATCCTTGTTGTTGATATATTAACAACGGCTATGTGGTAAATGTTCAGAATCGCCAGAAAATCGACACGAATCCGCTGTGGGTACCCCGGTCGGGATTATCAGGCAGATCGAGACTGCTATACGGTCGCCCGGAATAGAGACTGAATGTCGAATATCCGTAGCCCGCCTGCAGCCCGAGGCGGTCGATATCCAGCTCCACTCCACCGCGAATCTGCCAAGTGCAACAATTCGCTCCCCGGCTCCCCGATGCTCCCGGCGACAATATCACGCCAGGATTCGCAAACAGATGGAAAGTACCGTCCTGCGACTTCCAGCGCACCAGAGCCGGACTCTTGAATTCAATCGACGGCATGAACTTAAAACGGCTCGTATAATATGTGTCATCATCGTAGCCGTAATAGTCATCATAATAGCCATCATCATCGAAGATCCACCCTAAATCCCAATTGGACACAGGCTCTATCTCACCGGCCATACCTATCGCGAATTTCACACTCACATACTCAAAGGGCACAAATGAAATTCCGGCATCCCACTCCCAGCCATCACTATTGAGCCCGGCCGATGCCGAGAACCTCCACAAATATATGTCGTCGGCATATCTGACATCCCGGTTATGCGCGGGCGCCGCCGCAACACAGACTATCAGCGTACAGACCGCCAATGCCACACATATCCCTCTTTTCCAATTCAACTCCATACATAGGATTTTTGAGTAATACTTTTTTGACAGCAACTTCGCCTCATGGTTTAAGTCCTCCACAATAAACACCCTCGCCCCCGCGTTTAAATAGACAGCTTATTAACATTTACGCATATATCATGTTTTCAGGAATAGTAGAAGAAGCTGCCACCGTAGTCGCAGCAGACTTTGCCGACGGCAATCTCAACATACGTGTCAAATCATCATTTGCCGACGAGCTCACCATCGACCAGTCGGTAGCACACAATGGCGTGTGCCTCACCGTGGTGGAGGTATCACCTGACAGCACATACACAGTCACTGCCATACAGGAGACCCTCGACCGCTCCAATCTCGGTGACCTCCGCCCGGGCTCACTCGTCAATCTTGAGCGCTCGATGATAATGAACGGCCGTCTCGACGGTCACATCGTGCAGGGCCACGTAGACTGCACTGCCGTATGCACAGATATCGAAGACGTGGACGGCAGCCGATACTACAAGTTTGAATACGACATCGACCCCGCCATGGCCAAAAAGGGATACCTCACCGTGGAGAAAGGCTCGGTATGTGTCAACGGTGTCAGCCTCACAGTATGCGACAGTGAGAAATCATCATTCCGCGTAGCCATCATCCCCTACACATTCGAACACACCAACTTCAAGCAGATTGAGGTGGGCACACGCGTCAATATCGAATTTGACATCATCGGCAAGTACATAGCCCGCATCGCCGAATTCTGACGAACCATCCGATCGATTTTTAGCTGATTGACCTAAAAAATATTTGGTGGATCAGATATAAATGCTTAACTTTGTGGGCAATTTTCCGTAACGGGCTCCGAAAAAGCAGCCAGGCCTCTCGTGGCCAAGACTCGCCCGTCGGGTTAACTTATTTAAATTCATCTATTTAAATGTACGTTATCGTAGAAATCCAGGGACAGCAGTTCAAAGCTGAGAAAGACCGCTTCCTGTATGTACACTACCTTGGCGAAAACGTGGAGAAAGGCGCGACCGTAGAATTTGACCGCGTGCTCCTCGCCGATGCTGATGGTCAGGTCAAAGTAGGCGCACCCACTGTAGAGGGCGCAAAAGTTGTCTGCGAGGTTGAAGAGCCCCTCGTAAAAGGTGACAAAGTGATCGTTTTCAAGAAAAAACGTCGCAAAGGCTATCGCCGCAAAAACGGCCATCGCCAGTATTTCTCAAAAGTCGTGATCAAAGAAATTGTAGCTTAACCCTTTAAATCCTAAAAGAAATGGCACATAAAAAAGGTGTAGGTAGCTC
>CAZBWZ010000222.1:0-2222 GCA_964495725.1 uncultured Bacteroides sp. | reverse complement strand
AAAAGAAAGCTATACTGATATTATGATATTCAAATTTAGAATAGTGTCTGACGAAGTCAGCAATTTTAAGCGCGAGATAAGTATCGACGGCGCGGCTACGTTTCTGGATCTGAAGAACGCCATCTGCGAAAGTGTCGGATATGACAAAAACCAGATGTGCTCGTTCTTTATATGCAGCGATGACTGGGAAAAGGTGCGAGAGATCACACTCGAAGATATGGACACCGATCCAGACCAGGACGTATGGCTCATGGACGAATGTACGCTCAGCGACTATCTCGACGACGAGGGGCAGAAGCTGCTCTTTACATTTGACTACATGACCGACAGGTGCATGTTTATGGAGCTGACGGACATCACTACCGGTCGCTCGCTCAAAGATGCCGTATGCACTCTCTCGCTCGGAGTCGCACCTCCTCAGACTGTGGATATCGATACCTTTACATCGGGTCTCGAATCAAAGGCCACTGTAGGCACTGACATAGGCGATGTCGACGAGAGCTTCTACGGCTCGGATGAATACAATCCTGACGAATTCGAGGCTGAAGGCTTTGCCGAGATGAACTACGACGAGTGATGCCTGACTGGCTGGCATATATCAATGTGCCATGGCTGTACTATACTCTGATGGTGGTGTATACCGTCACTATCGTGAGTGTAGTGATTGTCGTGTTGTCTGAGAACCGCAACCCTGTGAAGTCGCTGGCATGGGTCACCGTACTCATGCTGTTTCCGGCCATAGGGTTGCTGCTCTATTTCTTTTTCGGGCGCAATATCAAGAACACCCGCATGGTGTCGCGCCGCAACCGCCGGAGATTACGCAAACGCGAGGTGGCCGGCGGCAAGGTGAAATATGACAATCTGGGGCTCGACGACAGGTCTCAGCGTCTGATACGCCTGACACGGAGCCTCTCGGGTTCGGCCTGCTACAGCGGCAATGACGTGCGCATATACACACGGGCTTCGGAGAAGTTCCGGGATCTGTTTGAGGATCTGGCCGCGGCCAGGATATTCATAGACCTGCAGTATTATATTATTGATGATGACCGGATAGGACGCCAGCTATGTGACATACTCATCGGACGTGTCCGCGCCGGTGTGAAGGTACGTGTCATATATGACAATGTCGGGTCATTTGACCTTACCTCCAGGATATTCAAGCGCCTGCGTGACAATGGGGTGGAGGCCTACCCGTTTTTCAAAGTGATGTTCCCGCCTTTCGGCACCCGTATCAATTGGCGTAACCACCGCAAGATATGTGCGATAGACGGCCGCATCGGATATATCGGCGGCATGAACATGGCCGAGAGATATGCCACGGGCGGCAAGTTTGCGACGTGGCGCGACACACATATCAGGATTACGGGGCCGGCGGTGATCTCATTGATGAATTCATTTGCGGTAGACTGGACTTTCATGGGCAGGCAACTCGACGATGATGGCACCTTTGATACTGGTGTATATCCGACCAATTATGTGATGCAGCTGCTGACATCAGGCCCCACGATGCAATGGGATACGATGGAGCAGCTTTTTATCAAGGCGATAGGCGGAGCCACAAGGAGGGTATTCGTGCAGACGCCGTATTTTTTGCCTACCGAGGGGCTGCTCAAGGCTCTGCAATCGGCATCTATGGCGGGGTGTGATGTAAGGGTGATGATACCCAGGCGCAGTGATTCGGTGCTTCTTACCTACGCCTCGGCGTCATACGTGCGCGAGTGCCTGAGATCCGGAATAAAGATATATCTTTATGAGGCCGGTATGCTGCACGCCAAGACGATGCTTGTCGACGACGAGTTTGTGAGCGTGGGGTCAACCAATTTTGATTTCCGCAGTTTCGAGCATAATTTTGAGGCTAATATGCAGATATATTCGAGGGAAATCAGCCAAAAGATGATGGAGATATTTGCAGATGACATACATCATTGCACACGGGTGGATGTGGCCGACTGGAACCGACGCCCCGTGGGCAAGAAGGTGATTGAGTCGTTGATGAGGTTGATGAGCCCGATATTGTAATGTGGCAGATAGCTGTAATACATATATTTAATCAAACTGTGGGATGAAAAATGAATTTTTTTTTGAAAAAACAGCCTCAAAAATTTGCAGATACAAAAAAAGTGCGTACCTTTGCATCGTCAAACACGAGAGAGTGTTGCTGATGACGTAATGCGAAAATAGCTCAGTTGGTAGAGCACGACCTTGCCAAGGTCGGGGTCGCG
>CAZBWZ010000221.1:0-2233 GCA_964495725.1 uncultured Bacteroides sp. | reverse complement strand
AAGTGCCCCAGAACGAAAACACTCCCTTCCATCCCTACAGCCCCTACGCCGTGGCAAAGCTCTATGGATTCTGGATCGTAAAGGAATACCGCGAGGCATATAATATGTATTGCTGCTCAGGCATACTATTCAACCATGAGAGCGAGCGTCGCGGCGAGACATTCGTGACCCGCAAGATCACTCTCGCCGCAGCACGTATCGCCCAGGGCAAGCAGGAGAAGCTGTATCTCGGCAATCTCTCCAGCCTCCGCGACTGGGGATATGCCAAGGACTATGTAGAGTGCATGTGGCTGATATTGCAGCAGTCCAAACCCGAGGACTATGTCATTGCCACCGGTGTGCAGCACTCGGTGCGCGAATTCTGCTATTTCGCCTTCAAGCGTGCCGGCATAGAGCTGAGATTCGAGGGCGAAGGTGCCGACGAGAAAGGCATCGACACTGCCACCGGTAAGGTAGTGATCGAGGTATCTCCCGATTTCTACCGTCCTACAGATGTGGTCAACCTCTGGGGTGACCCGACCAAGGCAAAGGCCAAGCTGGGCTGGGATCCATCGAAAAAGACATCGTTTGAAGAGCTCGTGAACTTAATGGTAGATGCCGATATGGAGAAAGTAGCGGTAGAACGCGCCGGAGAGGCCGCCCGTATGAATCTGGCGGAATATCTCGAGAAAGGTATTGTGAAATAATCATATACTACATTAACATACATGAGTTCACAATCTAACATCAAAAGGCCCAAGGTCTTTGTGTCAGGATGCTATGATATGCTCCACAGCGGTCATGTGGCCTTCTTCAGGGCAGCTGCCGAATACGGCGACCTCTATGTGGGCATAGGCAGTGACAAGACTATCGAACATTACAAAAACCGCAAGACCGTATACTCCGAGAAAGAACGCCTGTATATGGTCAAGGCTATCAGATACGTCACGGATGCATTCATCAATCCTGGCAGCGGCATTATGGACTTCGTAGAAACCGTCGATATGGTGAAGCCCGACATATTCGTGGTGAATACCGATGGCGGCAGCGAAGACAAACGCCGATTCTGCGAGGAGCGCGGCATACGCTACGTAGAGCTGGAGCGTGTGCCCGATGAGGGGCTCGAGGCCCGCTCCACCACATCGCTGCGCAAGGGGGTGACTTCACACCTGCCTTACCGAATCGACCTCGCCGGCACTTGGATCGACCAGCCGTATGTGTCGGAACACGGCGCCGGATGGGCCATCACGATATCAATCGAACCTACCATCGAATTTATGGAGAGAGGCGGCATGTCGACCTCGACACGCAACGCCGCCCGCAAGATATGGCCCTATGAGCTGCCCAACTATAACGAGGAGATGCTCGCCCGTCTGCTCTTCTGTTTCGAGAATGACCCCGAGAACAAAGGTCATGTGAGCGGTGCGCAGGATGCGATCGGTATTTGCATGTCGGGTCTTAACCGCCATTACTACAACAACCGTTACTGGCCCGACCGCATCGAGTCGTGCCATGACGAGGCCACCCTGTCGTGGCTTGAGAGCCATCTGTGTCTGGTGCCGATGTTTCCGCGCCGTCCCGGCTGCTCTGTGGTAGAAGGCAAGGACATCACACCCGAAAAGGTGAAAGCGCTCACCGAGGCCGCCGACCGCTGCTGGCACGCTATTCTGGCGCACGATCTCGAGGCCTTCGCCGAGGCCTACCGCGCATCGTTTGATGCACAGGTGGCTATGTTCCCGGCAATGATACAACCGGGTGTCAACGAATATATTGAAGAATGGAAATCGCGAGGCGCGCTCGCCTGGAAGATGTGCGGAGCCGGTGGCGGCGGTTATCTGGCTCTTGTCTTTGACAAGGTGCCAGCCGATGCCATCCCTGTCAAAATTCGCCGTCGCGGCTTCTGATCACACTCATACCCCAAGTTATGGAAAAGAATGCTAAGATATATGTGGCCGGCCACCGTGGCATGGTGGGATCGGCTATCGTACGCGAACTCCGCCGCCAGGGATACGACAACATCGTGACCCGCACACACAAGGAGCTCGACCTCACCCGCCAGGATCAGGTGGAACGTTTTTTTGCCGAGGAGAAACCCGAATACGTGTTTCTGGCAGCCGCCAAGGTAGGCGGTATCATCGCCAATCAGTCGGCTCTCGCCGATTTCATGTACGACAACATGATTCTTGAGATGAATGTCACCCACTCGGCATGGCAGAACGGATGCAAGAAGCTGGAATTCTTAGGCTCGTCATGT
>CAZBWZ010000220.1:0-2282 GCA_964495725.1 uncultured Bacteroides sp. | reverse complement strand
ATGGATAGCCATATGGCTATCCATTAGTTATTTAAAAAATGTCATGTACTGTAACCAAAGGCATGTCCCTATAAATTTTGAATCTTGATACAGAGCCTATTTACCTATGGTGGGAATCAGCGGGCGAGGATTGCGGAATTTTCGCCTTCTCCGAGCTTGACATCGTCGTATTTCTTTTTGGGCTTGCCATAGCTGAATCTATATCCGAGGGTGACGGCCACCATGTTGTAGCGTGTGCGCGGAGAGTAGAACACGCTTGAGGTGTTGATGCCGGGAAGCACCGCCCTTGACCACGTGCTGTCAGTCATCAGCGGATTCCTTACGGTCAGTCCCATCGTCCAGTTGTCGATCGAATAGTACATCGCAAGTTGCAGGCTCCAGGGCACGTAATCAATAGCGCCCAGCTCATTGAGACGCTTTGCCGGGGTCGAGCAGGTCACATTTGAGGTGAATCCGCCGGCTGTGAACATCAGACCGGCATTCGCCGAGAGTGTGTGACGGTGGAGCGGTGTGTAGGTGACGGTACGGACATAATTCCACTCGCCGCCGATACGGAGGGTCAGATGCTGCGGTATGATCTTTATCTGCGCGGTGGGCCCGGCCGAGATATCATGGAAGAATCCGCCGTTGCGGAATGTCTGGATATATACGTCACGCGAATTGTCACAGCGGAAGTCAAAGTACACCGACCGAGACACACCGGTGTACGCTCCGTACAATTCCAGGTACCCCCAGTTTCTGACATTGCGGTATGTGATGCTTGTATTGATCTGCCGGGACATCTTCAGACCGGGGTTGCCTGAGAGCCGGAGATATGGCATCAGCCATTTCTCATCCGGCGAATAGTAGCTCAGGGGCGGGCGCTTGGAGGTGATGCTGAAATTGTAGTTGAGAGTGTTGCCGTTGGCAATTGTCCAGTTCACCCTGAAGTTGGGCACGAAGGTGAATTGTGAAGACCTGGTGCCGTGGCTGTCGATGCTCTCCACATCGCCAGCGAGCATCAGATACAGGCTCAAGGCTCGGCACACGCGCCAGTTGTCGCCTATCGCGAATGAGAAAAACCTGTCGGTGATGCGTGATAGGGATGATGATTCATTCTCGTCATAGCGGATACGGGAATGGTTGATGCCACCTCCGACCGAGGCAAAGGCATTCTGGGTGTCGGCGATCGGGAAGGAATATTGGACGGTGGCGCTGCCACGGTAGAAAATCTCATGGGTATGGGCCAGGACATCCTCAAGTGACATATAATCACGCGCTGAGTTGGTGCGTGAGCAATTACCGTTGAAAAAAAAGCCGAGGTAGCGTGAATTGCCGAATTTGTGCTGATACATGCCGCCAAGCTGCCCCAACACGCGGTCGTTGTGATCCTCGATTTTGGCATCTGAGGCTGTAATCTCCGTGTTTCTGGTGTATTCCTCGATGTCGGTTGAATTCTTGCGTGTGTGCTGTTGCTGGATCGCGAATGTGAGTTTGAGGGTGCCGTCTTTCCCGCGATGGATAAGATAAGGCTTGGCCCGCAGTGACTGGTTGCGGTTGCGGTCGATGGTGCCCCGCACCGACATGGTCACGTCTCCCTTGTCGAATGCCATGGAGGTGCGGTCCTCCTCGTACAGGCCCTGGGCATAGCTGTCAAAATTCTCGTCGATCCTCAGTCCGAATTCCGTCTTGCCCTTGTACATGCGCCAGTCGGCCATTTCCGATCCTGTGAGCTTATTGAGATGCTGTGATGCCTCAAGGGCTACAGTACCACCGTAATCCCTGATTTTCACGATGAAGTCGAGCGTGAACCGCCTCTCGGGATGGCGCGGATCATAGCCCGTGTAGAAATCGATACGCATCACGTCTTTGGGATTCAGGGTCCTTATTTCACCCTGGCTTGCCTCCATGCCGTTGATGCAGAGCAGCACGTCCTGGCCCTCTGACCGCACCGTGCGCTCAAACGGGTCGACATCGAGACCAGGTATCATGGCGACATTGAGCAGTGAATAGCCGTCGAATGAGTGCCGGCGCATATTCTTGTCCACCTCAAGCATCATCTTGTCATGGCCCACGATCAGGCCCGATGTCTTGACCACCACCTCGTCGAGCTTGACAGGCACCCCCGTGGAGTCTACGGATGACGTGTTTTGCGCACCGGCCTTCATCGCCGTTGCTGATAACATAGATATGATTACCGAAATTCCAAGAATTATTCCAACTCGTGACCGTCTCATAAATTCATTACATGAAGTGATTTAAACTTATTTCGAGTTATTAAATAAGTAGATAAAATGTTAAAA
>CAZBWZ010000219.1:0-2292 GCA_964495725.1 uncultured Bacteroides sp. | reverse complement strand
GGGAAGACATGTGCCGCAAGCAACGCAAGAATCAGTGATTACGTAAGCCATTTTTACTTTGTTTTTGATAAGTGAATAAAATCTATGTTTTGTTATGCAAACTTACACATAATTTCTAATCCGGCAAAATTTTTACAGATTATTTTTTCTTGTCATCACCATCGGATCAGCGCAGCTGGGATATGTTGTAGATATCCTTGGCCGGGATGTCAAGCTCGGTCTCGATTGTGGCCCCGTCTGACGCCAGATAGCTGGCATTGATACCGTAGCCCACCGATGCCAGCTCTTTCATAAGCTCGCGCACGATAGCGCTGTCACGCTGGTTGGCCTTGAGCTCGCTCTTGAACAGCTTCACCTGATAGTCCTGTGATTCGATCTTTGCGGTCTGCAGGTACATCACGAGATTCTTCGCCTCGGGATCCATGGCGATATTGACAAGCCGTGTGCCGTCGCCCCACTCCATCGGACACATGCCGCTGAGCATGATCACGCGGTCGCGCAGGCTTATGGCCGCACGTTCCTTGCCCGTGAGCAGCGGCTTGGCATCTATAGCACCTACCTCATCCGACGGGAACTCTATCGCAACATTGACCGAGTCGGCATAGTCCGCTCCGGCATCCTTATATATCGACTCATGTCCCGCGGCATCGCCGTAGCTCAATGTCAGCGAGGCTTTGGCCTTTACCATATCCTTCAGCAGCCGGCGGTTGTCGGCATCCTGGACGAGCAAGCTCACCTTGTCGGCCTGCAATGCCTTGTCATCTGTCTCAGCCGACGCGGCATTGGTGACCGCGACATGGGCGATGACATTGTTGGCGTCCTCATCGTAGGTCAATGACTCTATCACGTTGCCCGGCACCATCTCTAACGGACACCGGTGAGAGAAATCCGCCACAGCCTCGGCCAGAGCATGCCTGGAGTTGTCATAGAATCCAAACCATGCCACACATCCGCCTATCACACACACCGCCACGATGGCCAGTATCAGATATTTCTTATCCATGTTTCTTAGTTATCTAAAGATGGGTATACGACAACGGGCGGTCAACTCAATGTCTGTGATAGTAATGAGTCTCCGCCCGTCGTTAAATTTTCACACAATTATCATCAGGGATGTGTCACAGTGCTACCGGCCTTGACCTTCTCGGTCCAGAAGCTATAGTTGTCCACATCCTTGTTCCAGTTCTTGAAGTTGGGATATGCTACGTCAATACGCACGTTCTCAGCCGGCCAGCACCATGAGTAAGGCATGAGCAACATCTGAGGGGTGGAGCCCATCTGCGGAGCACCCACATTATACTTCTCGGTCTCCACTTTGCCCTTAGGCTTGACAACCTCGATTCTGAAATCGCCCATGTTGCGGGTGATATCAAAGTCATCATCCACAGTGACGGTGACGGTATTTCCGGATTTACTGAAGCTTGAGGTATTGATCATCGAGTAAGAGCCGCTCTTCTTGACAGGAGAGCCCAATGCCTGATGGATCTCAAAAAGGAAGACGTCCTTGTAGTAAACATTGGCTTCGTAGATACCTCCGGCAGCCATTGCGGTCACCTCCACTTCGTTAGTGCCAGCCTGGTTGTATACGGCGAACACGACGTCATTGAAGTCAAAATCGTCTGCCACACCCAAGTCTTCTGCCACCAGCAGCCAGCGCCCGAATTTATCGGGTGTATCCGTAATCGACGCACGGCTTGCCACCAGAGAGCCACCTCGGGATTTCTCGGACAGCGTGTAGGTGAGCTCCTGACAGCTTCCGGCCTGATCATAGACACGACCGTAAAGCTTCTCCGTGCCACGGTAAATATCGACTATGTAGTCACCCGGAGAAGATATGCAGGCTATGCTCCGTGCCCCGGTAGCGGGATCTTTCTCATAGAGATACAGCATGCCGTCGGCACCAAGTACCGTACGGTCAACATTTATCATAATGTTCTCTGCGGTGTTCCATGTCTGAGCCGGATCAATAAGACCGAATCGTTTGAGCCATGCAGTAGTAAAGTCACTTTTCTTATCAGTTTCAGCAGTCTCAAGCGACTCGTTGGTGCATGACCCGAGCATACCGATCATGGCTGCACCTGTCAGCACTTTGGCGAATTTAATTAGATTCATCGGATTAAGGTTAATTTCTGTTTTCTTATCAGCAATTTAATTAAAGCGCAAATTTATTAATTATATCGCACACCTACCGATACTTAACATGAATTAACAGTATTTTAACATTATTCCACCTACACGGTAACTATTCAGCCAAAGTATTGGTGTAGCTAATTGGCGTTCATCATCAGACGA
>CAZBWZ010000218.1:0-2513 GCA_964495725.1 uncultured Bacteroides sp. | reverse complement strand
AGGCATCGCCTTCGCCAACGGATGGATATCGGCCGACAAATTGCGCGAGCTCGCCCGGCCCATGCTCAAGAACCAGTACGGGCAGTATCTGATAAAGATCGCCGATGAGCACAATCTACAGAAATTCGACTGACCGCAGCCATCATTGACGTGACAAGAGACAGGGACATAACACTTGACTGGATAGGCGGGATGCTGGTGCTACACATGATTCTATATCACATCTCACAATGGGCCGAGGTGAATTATGTGCTTGAGCAGGTCTTGTTCTTCTTCATGCCCTGGTTCTTCTTCAAGGCCGGGATGTTTCATAAGGTGAAGGATGAGAAGGTGTTGGTGCGGGATTCCGCGCGCCGTCTGCTCGTGCCTTTTATCGTATTCTCCGCTATCGGCGAAGTTGTGATCTGGCTACGTCTTGCCGTTGCCCACGATCACGTGGTCAGGCATTACTTATCATTTCCTAAAGAGCTGTTGATGGCCGGCTCCATACAGGGCAATCTCGTGCTGTGGTTTCTGCTGTCACTCTTTATCTGCCGGATTCTATTCAACTATCTATCGCTCATCAGGATCAAGCCTCTGATTATCACTGGCGCCTTTGCAGTATCAGCCATCGGTCTCAATTATATGTCCACTGCCGTCTTCGTCCCTTATTATTTCGGGAACGTTTGCTATGGTATGGTGTTCTATTCAGCCGGCTACATCATGAGGTCAGTAAAGATACCCCTCACCTGGCTCATCTGTCTCGGTGCGGTGATATTGGCGTGCGGCTATTTCTGCCCCGCACTGATCAATGCACGCATCAACGATGCAGCCGAGGGAGAATATCTCCTCACCATCCCCTATAATCTGGCCGGCATACTCTTTATCAATAATATTGTGAGATTCATACCTGCAAGATTTCTGAAATATACCGCGCTCCATCATATCGGAGAGGATTCGATGAGCTACTATGTGTCTCACTGGATAATAATTCTGCTCTGTGATCTGGTATGCGTCAATATATTCAATATCGGCCCCGGATGGCATTACTACTGGATCATGGTATCAGCATGTATCCTGACGCTGCCATTCATCAACACGATACTCAACCGTCGCTTCGGCAGGTATATAGGGAACAAGAAATGAAAAACTTGTAAATTATGGAAGTAATAAAGACAGAAATAGAGGGTGTGGTGATAATCGAACCACGTTTTTTCAAGGACTCGCGCGGATACTTCTTCGAGAGCTACTCCAAACGCGAGTTTGACGAGAAGGTCGCACCGGTGGATTTCGTGCAGGACAATGAATCATGCTCTACCAGAGGTGTGATGCGCGGGCTGCATTTCCAGGGTCCGCCATTCGCCCAGGCCAAGCTCGTGAGATGTGTGCGCGGGGCGGTGCTCGACGTGGCAGTAGACCTTCGCAAAGGCTCACCCACCTACGGACAGCACGTGGCAGCGGAGCTCTCGGAGGACAACCACAGGCAGTTCTTCATCCCCAAGGGATTCGCCCACGGCTTCGCCGTGCTCAGCGACTTGGCCGTATTCCAGTACAAGTGCGATGAGTTCTATCACCCCGAGGCAGAGGGCGGTATCTCTCTGCTCGACCCCTCGCTCGGCATCGACTGGCGCATATCTCCCGCAGACGCCATCCTGTCGGACAAGGATAAGAATCATCCCCTTCTCAAGGACTTAGTAACACCTTTTTAATTATGAATATACTCATGACCGGAGCCAACGGCCAGCTTGGCAACTGCCTGCGGCTCGCATCCAGGGGCTCGAAGGATAACTACATATTCACCGATGTGACCGAGCTCGACATCACTGATGCAGAGGCCGTGAAGAGGATGGTGAATGACAACGACGTGAAAGTGGTGGTAAACTGCGCGGCATACACCAACGTTGAAAAGGCCGAGGACGATGCCGCTTTCGCCGAACTGCTCAACGCCACGGCCGTGCGCAACCTCGCCGAGGCGGCCAAGGACAACGGTGCCACGCTCATACACATCTCCACCGACTATGTATTCGGCAAGGAGCCGTATAATGTGCCGTGCCGCGAGGACCAGAAGGGCACTCCCACTGGTGTGTACGGACTCACCAAGCTGCACGGCGAGCAGCAGATAGCGGAGTCGGGCGTTAAGGCCCTGATCTTCCGAACGGCATGGCTGTACAGCGAGTACGGCAAGAACTTCGTGAAGACTATGTTGACGCTCACCTCCACCAAGCCAGCTATCAATGTGGTGTTCGACCAGACAGGCACCCCCACCTACGCTCAGGATCTGGCCGATGCCATCCATAACATCATCGAGAACCGTAAATTCGAGGGTAACGAGGGTATCTATCACTACTCCAACGAAGGGGTGTGCTCGTGGTACGACTTCACAAAGGCCATAGCCGCGATGGCCGGGAACACCGGCTGCGACATACAGCCCTGCCATTCAGACGAGTTCCCGTCCAGAGTCGTGCGTCCGGCCTACTCAGTGCTCGACAAGACGAAGTTCAAGGAGACCTTCGGCCTCAAGGTGCCTTACTGGA
>CAZBWZ010000217.1:0-2634 GCA_964495725.1 uncultured Bacteroides sp. | reverse complement strand
ATGCCGTATACATCGGCGGCCCGAGCCACGGAGCCCGGGCCGCCGCCTGTAATTCGACAGATGACATCCGCCGGCTCACCGATCTGGCACATATCTACGGAGTGAGGGTATATGTCACACTCAACACCATAATCCGCGACACCGAGCTCAAGGCGGTGGAGACCACCGTCAACGAGCTCTACCGGGCCAATACCGACGCCCTTATCGTGCAGGACATGGGGCTGCTGCGCCTCGACCTGCCGCCCATCGACCTCCATGCCAGCACTCAATGCGACATACGCACACCCGACAAGGCCGCTTTCCTCGCCCGATGCGGATTCTCGCAGTTAGTGCTGCCACGCGAATTTTCGCTCGATCAGATAGAGGCGGTCCACCGTGCCGCCGGCCCCGACGTGATAATCGAGGCATTTGTACACGGTGCGTTATGCGTGAGCTACAGCGGTGACTGCCAGGCCAGCTACGCTGCCTGCGGCCGCAGCGCCAACAGGGGCGAGTGCGCCCAGATGTGCCGTCTGCCCTATAATCTCACCGACTCGCGCGGCAACATCATCGTCGCAGACAAGCATCTGCTGTCGCTTCGCGACCTGAGCCGTCTCCACGACATATCCCGATTGGCTCAGGCAGGCGTGTCATCATTCAAGATCGAGGGGCGGCTCAAAGACGCGGCCTACGTCAAGACCGTCACCCTGGCCTACCGCCGCGCCATCGACAAGGTAATCTCCGACAATCCCGGTCTGTACAGGCGCCCATCATGGGGCGACACCGAATCACGTATGCAGGTCACTCCCGACAAGGTGTTCAACCGAGGCTTCACATCCTACTTCATAGACGGACGCCCCGATTCCCGCGTGACGATGGCCTCACTGGATTCACCCAAATGGACAGGCCTGCCCGTA
Organism: uncultured Bacteroides sp.; assembly: GCA_964495725.1. Classification (GTDB taxonomy): domain Bacteria; phylum Bacteroidota; class Bacteroidia; order Bacteroidales; family Muribaculaceae; genus CAG-873. The sequence goes on along the minus strand of CAZBWZ010000217.1, from coordinate 1,738 downwards.
GGCACTGTGATCTCATCGCGCGACCGCCGAATCCGGGCCCGGCTCAACACACAGATATCCAACGGCGACGGCCTGGGATTCTTCGACACCGCCGGCCGGTACTGCGGATTCCGTGTCAACCGTGCCGAGGGCGACATACTCCACACCCTAACCCCCGTGAGCGCACCCAAAGGCTCCACACTATACCGCAACAACGACACCACCCTCAACACCATGCTTGCCGGACAGACCGCCACACGCAAGATACCGGTAGACATGCGCCTGTCACTCCACGGCCACAACCTGTCACTTTCTTTATCAGACAGCTACGGTCATTCAGCCACAGTCTGTGCCACAGTCGAGCCCTCAGCTGCACGCACACCACAGCGCGAGGCACGCGCCAAGGCACTCGGCAAACTCGGCAACACGCCCCTGTCAGCGCGCTCGGTGACTGACACCGTGCCCGATGATACATTCGTGGCAATATCAACGCTATCTGCGCTGCGCCGGGATGCCTGCGGTATGTTCATCAGCCAGATCAAGGCCACTTATCCCTACCGTTACCGGCGACCGGAGGACAAAGAGGCACAGTACGTCCACACCCTCACCTATCACGACAACGTGTCCAACAGCCGGGCCGAGGAATTCTACGCATCACACGGAGCCACCACGGGCCAACGCGCCATCGAGACATCACGCAAGATACCACCCGGCACCCGGGTAATGACCACACGCTACTGCCTGCGGCGCGAACTCGGAGCCTGCCTGCTCACCCCCGACGGCAACAAACTGCCGACCGAGCTCTTCATCACCAATCCCCGGGCCACTTACGCCCTGCGATTCGACTGCAAGAACTGCCGGATGCACCTGCTCACCACCGCTCAGACAACCAAGGACAAAGAATCGTAATCCAACACCTGACCCACCGCAATGAAAACCGACACGCTCAACAAAGAAAATCTCAAGCGATACAAAGGTCACATATCACTGTGTGAGATAGACCTGCCCGGACAGACCGCCATCTGCAACGCCAACGTGCTGATTGTCGGAGCCGGCGGTCTGGGTAGCCCCGTGGCCCTGTACCTCGCGGCCGCCGGGGTGGGACACATCGGCATCATCGACGCAGACAATGTGTCGCTCGGCAACCTCCAGCGCCAGATCATGCACGGCACCGACGACATCGGCTCGGACAAGGTGGCATCAGCCGCACAGGCAATGAGCCGGATCAATCCCGGGATAGAAATCACCGAATACCGCACGTTCCTCACCAATGACAATGCCGAAGAGATTGTTTCAGGATATGACATCGTGGCCGACTGCACTGACAACTTCGCCACACGCCTGCTCATCAACGACATATGCGTCAAGACCGGAAAACCTTACGTATTCGGCAGCGTATCGCGATTCACCGGCCAGCTCTTCACCCACATCCCCGGCTCGGCAGACCTGCGCACTATATTCGGCAGCGAAGCCTCTGAGGATACCGCCCCATGCGAAATCACTGGCATACTCAACTCCGTAGTCGGTGTCATAGGCTCGCTGCAAGCCACAGAGATACTGAAATTCATTACAAAAGCCGGCGACCTCTGCACCAACCGGCTCCTGATCTTCGATGCCATCACCATGGACTTCACTACCTATCAGATAGATTCATCCTCCTCTGTCTGAATCACACCGCAACCCAGGTCACAAAAAATATTCCGAAAAAAGTTGCAAACCCCGAAAATTAGCACTATCTTTGCAACGCCTTTGACGAAAG
>CAZBWZ010000216.1:0-2648 GCA_964495725.1 uncultured Bacteroides sp. | reverse complement strand
GCGCTCAATGAACACGAGCAATCGTTGTATGTGGGCATACGTTCGACATTCTACCGTATCGCCACTGTTATGGGGCAGGGTATTCTGGTGGTGCTTGCCGGCCTTATCGAACTCAATACCGGCCTTGAGCCGCTGGACATGCAATTGGCCGTTGACCCTGACGAACCTGCCACGGTGGCTGCACTTTATGATGTAGACGGTGCTTTGGATCCGGCATCCAGGTCGTTTGTCACGTCAGTGCCGAAGGTCGTTTCGGTGATAGCTCCTGACTCGGTGGATGGATTGGCCTTTACTGATTATTCGTGTGCTCTGCAAGCGCGGATCGACTCGCTCAATACCGTCAACGGATTTGTCGAGGCTACAGCTGCGGCTACAGTCAATGCCAAGGCTGAAGAGTGGAGTTCCATGCGTAAAAAACTCAAGGAGTGGTGGGGTGATGACCGAGGGGCTGCTATCGCGCCTGATGCCAATATCGCCGTGGCCACCGTGCGTCTCACGCAGGCACCTGAGGCCGGCGAAGAGCTTGTGCTTATTCTGAATTTTAAAGAGGGTGACCAAAGTATACGCCTTGGCAAATACAATCGCCTTGTATTTAATGAGACCAACTGGGATAAGCCTGCTTACGTGGTGTTCAATATCGATCCGAAGATTAAGTCACGCAGTGTGGCTACCTTCCAGGGTACATCAGGCAATATACCTATGGCATGGTCGGTGGTATTTATCGTGTTGTCGGTATTCTTCTTTATCGTAGTGCTGTATCACACCTGGGCTCTGCCGCGTCCTGCATCCGATGCATCACAGGGCACCGCCTCAGCCAAAGGTATTGTCACCGGATTCTTTGATGCGTTCAAGACATTCTTCACGAAATATCCACTGGGACAGACTATCGCAGCTATCCTTTTCATGTTGCTCTATAGATTTCCCGAGGCTCAGCTCACCAAGATTATCCAGCCGTTTTTGCTCGATCCCATCGATAGAGGCGGCTTGGGTCTGACTACCGGAGAGGTGGGTCTGGTGTATGGCACCGTCGGCATCATAGGTCTGACTATCGGCGGTATCGTGGGTGGTATCGCAGCAGCCAAGGGTGGTTTGAAAAAGTGGCTTATGCCGATGGCATGGAGCATGTCGCTCACTTGTCTTACATTTGTATATCTCAGCTATTTTCAAGATCACTCTCTGCTCACGGTGAATATCTGTGTATTTATCGAGCAGTTTGGCTACGGATTCGGCTTCACGGCCTATATGCTTTATCTAATATATTATTCGGAGGGGCAGTTCAAGACGTCACATTATGCGATATGTACGGGCATGATGGCCTTGTCAATGATGACCGGCATGATAGCCGGATGGGTGCAGGAGACAGTTGGCTACCGTCACTTCTTCGTATGGACCATCATCTGTTGCGCGGCCACGATCTTAGTGTCCCTTATGGTAAAGGTCGATCCTAAGTTCGGCAAGAAAACTGAATGAAATCATAAAATAGGCCGATAGGCTACGCCTGTCCTTTAAGAATAATGGGCTTTAATGTACTGAGTAAAGTACGTTAAAGCCCATTTCTGTATAGCTGCCGGGTCAATGACGCTGAAAATACCTTATAACCTGAACTTTTTAAATCCCTAAATGTTTAATATATAAAACAAAATACTTATTAACATGAAGAAATTTATACTCTTATTATTCGGTCTCTCCCTATCAGTAATCGGAGCATCCGCAATGAATTTACGAGAAGCTTATAATGCCCTCTCAAACCTGCCGAACGTTTCGCAAGTGGCCAAAGATTCAACATCAATTACAATCAACAATGTTGAAAGATACGATGGAAGAATAATGGTTTCACAAGCCAGTGGTCTGGATAAAACAGAGATATTCAACACCGGAAATGCAACATACGACATCCTGAATCAAATACCTCTGACATCCATGATTAACGGTGGTAATAATGGATATGTTGCTGCATTTGTCTATTCAGCACCTAATGAAGTTGGCTTAAATGATTTGCTTGTAGTAACAATGAGCGGGTGGCACGGAGATGTTACATACGTCTATCTCACTAACGTTGAAGATGCAGACAAAACAGCCGTTGTCAATGCCAAATTTGTTATGGAAGGAAGTTCGCTATCGCTCACTCCCCAATCCGATAATTTCCTGTCTTTTGAAATAAACGGCAAATAAGCGACTTTCCGCAACCATCATATCGTCCACAACTCTGCTGACCAGTCAGCAGGTTGTGGACGCTTCTTTTTTGTCACTCCCATTTATGTATAGTGAAATAATACTCTTTTAAATCAGCAGGTGGATCAGCCGGGTTAATCTGAAAGAGTTGAATAATGATTCAAAGTCAAACATTAGTAAAACGGAACCCAACCATATGGCACCAAATGCAATTGTCCAGGCTAATGCCGCGGGCAAGATGGCTATATATGTGGAGACTTTACCATATAATTTCATGGAGCAGATGAATCCAATGATAAACCAAAATGCGTATGAGTTAACCATTGTAAAGACAAGGGGAATCAGTCTTTCATTTTTGGCATGACCTATGAAACATGAGGCAAAATATATCAGAGGGGTGGCAAGGATCGGGGAGATAAAAATAGACCTATGGGTCAAAATGGAGGCTGAAAAGGCTCAAAAATCGTAAAACGCCA
>CAZBWZ010000215.1:0-2651 GCA_964495725.1 uncultured Bacteroides sp. | reverse complement strand
CACGTTTTCTTGTTAATACAAAATACACCTTTGATCCAATATGAAATAAAAACAAAATAAGATGAAAAAACTTTTAATTATCTTTTCGCTCATTGTCTGTATTATTTTGACAGCATGCAGTAATAGCGATGAGCCTAAACTTGATTTATTCCATCTCTCATTGGAAACAACACCTGATGCTGAGGTTACAATGGGCTGCCAATCCGTTGAAGTAACAATCAATGGTTATGAGAGGTTTATTGATATTGGTATTATAGGTGATTATGACTCATATACTCTTTCAGAGAATATCCCTGACTGGCTTTCAATTTCTAATTATACAACCACTCCCAACTATTTCAGAATTGACGTGACATCTCTTGATGGCGGTGACACTCGTATTGGTAAGGTTGGCCTTACTGTTTTCAAAGGCAGTCAATCCCAAACAGGAAAAATTACTATTATACAAAATCCCTTTCCCTTGGAGGATTTGAATAAGCCGAGCTACAAGCAATAAAAAATATCACCTCACTTACGCTTTGTTTCGCAATTTTCATGCTTAATTGAGCGACCTCTGTTACTCAATCGACGGTGACGACAATCTTGCCGGGGCGGGGACGCTGCTCGGCCAACCGGTGGGCGGCGGCTATGTCTCCGAGGGCAAACTTCCCGGCTATCACCGGATGAATGCCGGCCCGCTCGATAAGCGACATCATGTCGCAGATCTGCCCGGGGGCGGGAGTGTTACTGTAGAATCCAGTCAGGTACACACCGGACGGGATGTCCTTTATCGGATCAAAATTCTTCAGGCCGTAGACTCCGCCTAACAGGCCGGTATGGCAGACTATGCCGTGAGTGGCCGTCAGCCGCAGTGAGTCGCGTAAGGTCAAGGCTCCGATCAGTTCAAGCACCTTTGTGGCTCCTGCCGGATACCTCTCAAGAAACCTCCTGCGGAGGTCATCACCCTCCGTAATCACCTCGTCGGCACCACATCCACGCAGCAGATCAGCCTTCGCCGCGCTCCGTGTCGTAGACACCACCCGTGCACCTATAGCCTTTGCGAGCTGCAGGGCGGCGAGTCCTACTGTGGATGTGCCTCCGCGTATCAGCAACGTGTCACTCCGGTCAAGCCGCAGCGACAGGCTCAGCGATCCGTAGGCTGTGTAATATGTCTCGGGGATCGCGGCCAGCTCGGCCCAGTCGAGACTGCTCTCTACCGGAAACACATGGCTGGCGGGGAGCAACGCATACTGGGCATATCCTCCGTCGAAGCTGCGCCCCATCCCACCCATCAGGGCCATCACGCGCTGCCCCTTGCAGAGACCGCTGTCCGATGGGTCAGCCACCTCTCCCACACACTCTATGCCCGGGATGATAGGCTTGCGGATATAATCCTGAGCGATCTCAAACCGGCGCAGCAGCACCTCGGAATGGTTGATTCCGAAGGCCCTCACCCTTATGAGCACCCATCCGGGACGCACTGCCGGCACAGGCACATCTGTGAGCGTCAGCTCCTCCGCCTCACATGGCTTTGTCAACACTACTGCTTTCATATCTGCTTCCAGCATTGGGGGTCGGGTGCGTAAAATGACCGGTGATAACCGTAGGCCACGGCCGGACATCCGCGGCAGAACCGCAGGAGCTCGCACCTCGAACATTTCTCGAATTTGTCATACTGCCGGTAATATTTCATCTCCGCCCCGGTCCACAGCTGATCTATCGGCTTACTGAACAGATTGCCTACCACGCTCTCAAACCTCCGGCAAGCCGTCACCTTGCCGTCGGGCTGGATGGTGAAGTGGCAGTCGCCGCAATGGCAGCCGTCATATATAGCATCCGGATCGCTGTCACCGGGTATCTTGAATAGTCCTTTCTCGTAAAGAAACAGTGTCCAGAGATGATCCTTGAGATTGAAGATGGTGCCGGAATCCTTGTGCTGCTCGAATTTCTTCCATATACGTCCTAAGAATTCGCGGTATTCCTCCGGCGAGATATGGGTTGACTTTTCTTCGGAAGTGGGACAGTAGCGTCCGAACGCGAATACATTCACGCCTTTTTCCACCACAAGGTCGACTATATCGGGAATCTCATCGATATTTGTGCCCGATACGGTGGTCATCACCGCCACTCGTATGCCGTTGCGTTTCAGCACATCGATCTTCTCCACAGTCGTGTCAAAAGACCCTGGACGGCGTATGGCATCGTGAGTCTTCCTCATTCCGTCGATTGACAGCTGGTATTTCTCGCATCCCGATGACTTGAGCCTGTGGCACACCTCATCGGTGAGGTGAAACGGATTGCCGAGTATAGTAAACGGTATTTCCCTATCCCTCAGCATTGTGATGATTCTCCAAAAATCGCGGTGAAGGATAGGATCACCTCCTGTGATATAGAAATAAGGCAAGCGATGCAACTTGCGGCACATCTCCACACATTGCCTGATCACCTCAGCGGCTTTGTCGAGAGGCATCTCTATCAGATGCGGATGTCCTTCAGAAAAGATATAGCAATGCTCACAGCGTTGGTCACAACTGTCAGTGATATGCCATTGAAATGCGAAATATTCCATAGCGGCGAAGCTGTCAAGCCAAGATTATTACCGGTTGTTTTTGTAACGACTCCGGCCTATGGCACGATTATGCCCGGCCGGAGTCGTCATTAGTGTTGATGGT
>CAZBWZ010000214.1:0-2665 GCA_964495725.1 uncultured Bacteroides sp. | reverse complement strand
TAACTAACTCATTTATTTTCAACGGCATAAATTAAATTTTAACGAAGTATTGCACTACAATAACCAATCGATAAATCCTTAATCAAACCAAACTTCACGTTTGTATTCTGAGCCAACTGACTAACCCATTATCAATCGCCTCATTTAAAGAATGATACGTAATCATTCCGTACACATAGGTATACTCATGGCCATCATATCGGCCGTATTCTCCATATTGCCACTGCCGGCCGCGACAGTGACCGACTCCGTGTCGGTGTATTTCCCTATCGGACAGAGCGCATATGATGAGACTTACGGCGACAACGGCGCATCCATGAGCGGATTCATCGAGAGGCTCACCACAGCCTCATCCCCGATCGAGTCTGTGGTGGTGCGCGGCTACGTCTCACCCGACGGCCACTCAATCGGCGACCGTCTGGCACAAAGACGCTGCGATGACATCGCCCGGTATATCACACGCCGCTCCGGCATCGACCCCGCCACCGTCAAGGCCGAATATGCGGGTATTGACTGGCCTCTGCTCAGACAATACATAACGGAGAGCGCCGACCTGCCATACAGCGAAAAGATTATCGACATCATCGACAATGTGCCGGTGTGGATTTACGACACCAGAGGCAATATTGTCGACGGACGCAACAAGCGCATGATGGATCTCGCCGGCGGACGTCCTTACCGCCGGATGCGCGAGACCATATTCCCCAGGCTGAGAAAAGCCGTGGTAGTGGTGACATACGGCCCGCAACCCGCTCCCGCAGTATGCCCCGAGCCCGTGGTACCCCCCGCCGCCTCAGAGACCGCCATCGTCACCATCGCTGAGGATACCGGCTACACTGAGGTTGACATGGATACTGCTGTCACCGACATTGCGGTCACCGACTCCGTGATTGCCACATCTGACTCCGTGCCCCCATATGCAGTTGCGGACAGCACCGTGAGTGACAAGGCCCGCGGATTATTCATGGCCGTGAAGACCAACATGCTCTATGACACCGGCCTGGTGCCCAATCTCGCCGCAGAGTTTTATGTCGGCAAGAATCTGTCGGTATTCGGCGAGTGGATGTACGCCTGGTGGGACAGCTACAACCGTCACAGATACTGGCGTATCTACGGCGGCGATATAGGTCTGAGATGGTGGTTTGGCGCAAAAGCGCATGAAAAGCCCCTCACCGGCCACCACCTCGGCATATTCGCCGGCGTGCTGACATTTGATTTCGAATTAGGTGATTACGGATATATGGGCGGAAAACCCGGAGGCACCCTTTGGGACCGCTGTATGGTGAATTCAGGCATCGAGTACGGCTACTCCCTCCCTGTAGGCAGCCGTCTCAATATCGACTTCTCGATAGCCTTAGGCTATATGGGAGGCAACTACATAAAGTATTTTCCATTTGACAACGAATATTACCGCGACAAAGAATACAAGATGCGCTATTTCGGCCCCACCAAGGCCGAGATCTCACTGGTATGGCTTATCGGACCCGGCAATGTCAACAAGAAGAAAGGAGGTGACAGATGAAGCCCCTGCATAAATTGCTGACACTGTCGTTAGGCGCGATGTTCGTGATCGCTGAAGGGTGTACCCACAAAGACCTCAATGACGACGCACCCACCACCATCGCCGACAACGTCGAAGTGGTATTCGACTGGAGCAAAGCCCCCCGCACACAGGCATCATCCATGGTGCTCTATCTCTACTCCGGCAGCAAAGGTATGATGAACTACTGGTTTAAAGACCGGTACGGCGGCAATATCCGCTCGTATGGCGGACACCACACCGCGATATGCCACAGCAACGACGACCCATACGGACATCACCTGCGCAACATCGAGTCGCATGACGATTTCGAGATATACACCGAGGGAGTCACGATGCTGGTGGGACAAGGCATCTCGGCACGCGGAATACCGCGTGCCGACGGCACCGAAGACCAGCCCCTGAGGGTGACACCGTCGATGATATACGGCGCCGCAGACACCGACCTCGACATACGTGTATCGGCCCTGCCGCAGACCATCACCTTCTATCCCGAAGAACTCGTATGCCGCTATTCGGTGGAATTTGTGGACGTGACTAATCTCAAGAGCGCCGACACCCATATCGACGCCACTCTCTCATCACTGGCCGGAGGATATTACCCCGGGCGCATGTCGCCCACTTCAGAGGTGGTGTCACACGCCATAACACTCACCCCCGACGACGCGCTCACCTCGCTGCGCGCCGACTTCTACACATTCGGCACACCCGCCGGCCCCGACATGCCGCACAAGCTGTGCCTCTACATCGCCCTCAAGAACCGCTCGGGCAACTACTACACTTTCGATGTCACGGACCAGATCAACGACGCGCCCGACCCGCGCAACGTAAGTATCCGCATCTACGGCCTGGAGCTGCCCGAGCTCCCCGACGACCCCACCCCACCACCGGCCGGCGGAGGCATGAACGTCGATATCGACAACTGGCAGGCGATATATTTCGATGTAAAAGTCTGAGATCACCCCCGACAAAGCCCAACCAAGATAAATCATGATCAATCATGTTTAATCAGGATAAATCAAAAAAACAAATAAACACTAATCCTTAATTCACTAAATTTTATGAACAGGTTTTCTTTATCTGCAGCATTAGGAGGATTGATACTCCTCTCCTCCTGCTCTCAAG
>CAZBWZ010000213.1:0-2671 GCA_964495725.1 uncultured Bacteroides sp. | reverse complement strand
CAAAGCGGTCGATACGCGCACGGCTCTCATTCTTATTGATGCGGCGGCGCACCACACCCACGGCCTCTCTGTAGGCATCGTTGACCTTGTCCTTATCCTTGTAAGGCACATGTCCTACGGCCTGCCACTCGTCTTGCAGCGAGCGCAGCAGCTCGGCTGCCTCGTTATCCGGCATATCCTCGCCTATGGCCTGTATCTTGGTGATAATCTCGTTCTTGGCCTTGAGATTGGCGTGTTCCTCAGAGCGCTGGCTTGATGTAGCGCTTTTCTTATTGTCGAAGAAGGCATCGCAGGCAGCCATGAAGCGCTTCCAGATGGCATCGCTGTGGCGCTTGGGCACAGCTCCGATGCTCTTCCACTCCTTCTGCATCGCCACCAGCTCGTCAGAGGTCTTGCGCCAGTCGGTGCTGTCCTTCAGAGCCTCGGCACGCTCCACCAGAGCCGTCTTGCGGGCCAGGTTGGCGGCGTACTGCTCCTTCACCTCCTTGAAATATGCGGCCTTCTGAGCGAAGAACTCGTCGCAGCGGGCGCGGAATCTTGCAAACAGCGCATTGTTGACCTTACGCGAAGCAAATCCGAAGGTCTTCCATTCGTTCTGCAGGGCAATGATATCGTTGGTGAGGCGGTCCCATTCGGCAAAGGAATTCACGTTGGTGAGGTCGATGGCCTCGATGCGCTCGCATAGCTCGGTCTTGGCCTGTTCGTTTTTCTGCTCACGCGCCTTGCGCTCCTCAAAGAAAGCCTGATATTTCTTGTTGACCACAGCCGAGGCATCCTTGAACTTGGCCCATATATCGTCGCGCAGCTCCTTGGCCACCGGACCGATCTGGCGCCACTTGTCGTGTAGATCCTGCAGGCGGCGGAAGGCAAGGATCACGTCAGCCTCATCGGCCAGCTTCTCGGCCTCGCTGATCAGCAGATTCTTGCTGTCGAGGTTCTTCTTGAAGTCATAGTCGCGCAGCTCCTTGTTGATCTTGAGATTGTCGCTGTATCTCTCGCGTGCGTCCTGGAATCTCTTCCACACCGATGTCTCCTCGGTCGGGGGCACCTCGCCGATTGCATTGAAGGCATCCTGCAGCTCGCGGTACAGCGGGAATGTACGGTTGACATTGTCTGTATCTTCAGCCAGCGCCGTGATCTTCCCGATGATCTCGTTCTTCTTTGCCAGATTATCCTGACGCTCGGCCTCGCGGGCGGCGTTCCAGGCATTTTTCTTCTGGCGGATCTCAGCCACGAGATCATTGAACACAGCCTCGTCAGGATCATCGACCAGCACGAAATCCTCCGGTGCATTGCCGTCGGCCATCCACCGGTCACGCGCAGCCTCGACCTCGGCCTTGCACAGATTATTGAACTGCTGGCGCATATGCGTGAGAGCATCCCGCTGTATCTCCGAGGCATCGGCCTCAAGCATAGCCTTGGCCGCCTCGATGAGCGACTGCTTGGTGGGTGCTACCCGTGGTTTTTCTACACCCTCTTCTTCGATAGCGGCCGTCACCTCTTCCTCCACTTCGGCCTCAGGGTCGGTGGATTCAGCCGGTGTGGCAGCATCTGTGATAATGGTATCGGTATCAGTCTGAGGTAGGTCACCGGTCATGTTTGTCCGGCCGAGTGTCTGCTCATCGGCACCCTGCAGGGGCGTTGCGGCAGAAGATTCACGCATTTCCATACAATAAATTAATAAGATTAGAGAGACATCCCCGCGAGGGGCGTCATGATACGTTTCGTTGCTTTAAGCGGTCAAATTTAAGCATAATTTTTTAATTGACAACAATGTTTCAGCATTTTTGTAAAAAAATCATCGCCACGTCACCGCCCCGGCCACGCGGTGGCATAGCCCGGGGGACCCGCGAGCAGACACCATCAAAAAAACTTGGTATTTTTTACACATACATATGCACGGTACGATATTAATTGTTAAATTTGCGCAGTAAAAGCCCTGAAAGGAATCTACTCACACAATTACTATATATCATGAAAGAAATCAAACTTAACATCAGCGACATCTTTGCCACAGTGCCCGAGGCCACTGTCAGCGGTATGCGCGGCGAGGCTGCCGAAGCCCTCTCTCACGTGATCAACGGCGATGCAGCCGGCAACGACTTCCTCGGCTGGGTCGACCTCCCTACCCGCACCACCGCCGACCTCGTGGATGACATCAACGCCACAGCAGCCGCCATGCGCTCGTGCTGCGATGTAGTGGTGTCCATCGGCATCGGTGGCAGCTACCTCGGCGCCAAGGCCGTGATCGAGGCCCTCAGCGACTCATTCGCCGCCTACGGTCATCGCCGTCAGGGTCCGGCCATGCTCTTCGCCGGCCAGAATATCGGCGAGGACTACCTCCACGAGCTCCAGGACTATCTCGCCGACAAGAAATTCGGCATCATCGTAATCTCCAAGTCAGGCACCACCACCGAGCCCGCCATCGCATTCCGCCTGCTCAAAGAGCAGCTTGAGCAGCAGGTAGGCAAAGCCGAGGCCGCCAAGCGCATCGTGGCCATCACCGATGCCAAGAAGGGTGCTCTGCGCCGCCTGGCCGATGAAGAGGACTACAAGACATTCATCATCGAGGACTCCGTGGGCGGCCGCTTCTCAGTGCTCACCCCCGTAGGCCTCCTGCCCATCGCCGTGGCCGGATTCGACATCAACAGCCTGCTCGAAGGCGCCCGTC
>CAZBWZ010000212.1:0-2749 GCA_964495725.1 uncultured Bacteroides sp. | reverse complement strand
TAGATAATGGCGTTGTCACTGTCAAAGGCCCCAAGGGCGAGCTCTCCCAGGCTGTCAACCCTGAGCTCGGTATCAATATCGAGGACGGCCACATCCATATCACCCGCAAGGACGACGAGCGCGAGAGCCGCGCGCAGCACGGTCTCTACCGCGCGCTGATCCACAACATGGTGGTGGGTGTCTCAGAGGGCTACCGCAAAGAAATGGAATTAGTAGGTGTGGGTTACCGTGCCAACGCTACAGGCCAGGTGCTTGAGCTTTCGCTCGGTTTCTCTCACGCAATATATATCAAGCTTCCCAAGGAAGTGAAAGTGGAGACCAAGAGCGAGCGTAACAAAAACCCTCTCATCATCCTCGAGAGCGACGACAAGCAGCTGCTCGGCCAGGTTTGCGCCAAGATCCGTTCGCTGCGCAAACCCGAGCCTTACAAGGGCAAAGGTATCAAGTTTGTCGGTGAGGTTATACGTCGTAAATCAGGAAAATCAGCAAGTGCTAAATAATTAAACTTCCGCAATCATGGTATCCAAGAAAGAAAGAAGACTTAAAATCAAAGCCCGCATTCGCGGAAGAATTTCGGGCACACCCCAGCGTCCGCGCATGTCGGTGTTCCGCAGCAACAAGGAGATTTATGTGCAGCTTATCGATGACCTCGCAGGTGTGACACTGCTGTCTGCATCATCAAAGGGTCTCGAAGGCGAGGGCACAAAGACAGCCGTAGCAGCCAAAGTGGGCGAGAACATCGCCAAGAAGGCTCTTGAGGCCGGTATCACCGAGGTCGTGTTCGACCGTAACGGCTACCTCTTCCACGGCAGAGTTAAATCATTGGCTGACGCCGCCCGTAACGGCGGTCTTAAATTCTAATCGTCTATGGCAACAAACAACAACAGAGTAAAGATATCGAGCGATATCGAGAGCAATCTCAAGGATCGTCTGGTGGCCATCAACCGTGTTACCAAGGTGACAAAGGGTGGTCGCACATTCACCTTCGCCGCAATCGTTGTGGTCGGTGACGGCAACGGCGTCATCGGCTACGGCCTGGGCAAGGCCAACGAGGTGCAGGCCGCTATTCAGAAGGGCACTGACGCCGCTAAGAAAAACCTCATCAAGGTGCCCGTACACAAGGGCACGATACCCCACGAGGCTGAGGCTAAATTCGGCGGCTCACGCGTGATACTCAAGCCCGCATCGCACGGTACCGGTGTCAAGGCCGGTGGTGCCATGCGTGCCGTGCTCGAGAGCATCGGCGTTACCGACGTGCTTGCCAAGAGCAAGGGCTCGTCAAACCCCCACAACCTTGTGAAGGCCACTATCGCAGCTCTCTCTGAGATGCGTTCGCCCGCCCAGGTGGCCAAAAACCGCGGTGTCGGTGTCGACAAAGTGTTTAATGGCTAAAACCAACGATAGAAATGGCACAGATCAAAATCAAGCAAATAAAGAGCCGCATCAACTGCCCCAAGGTGCAGAAACTCACACTCGATGCGCTCGGACTCAGAAAAATGAACCAGACCGTAGTAAAGGAGGACACTCCTTCGGTCATGGGAATGGTTAACGTAGTACGCCACCTTGTAGAGGTGACCAAAGCTTAAAATAACAATTTTTGACTATGGATTTAAGTAATTTGCAACCAGCCCCCGGGTCGGTAAAATCTAAGACAAGAATAGGCCGCGGACCCGGTAGTGGCAAGGGCGGCACATCAACACGTGGCCACAAGGGTGCCAAGTCACGCTCGGGCTACAAGCGTAAGATCGGTTTCGAGGGTGGTCAGATGCCTCTGCAGCGCCGTCTGCCGAAGTGGGGCTTCCGTCCGCTGACACATATCGTGTACCGTGCTGTCAACCTCGACACACTCCAGGCTCTCGCCGAGGCCAAGAACCTCGAGAAGATCGGAGTGGAGGAGCTGATCGCCGCCGGACTCGCTGGCAAGAAACATCAGGTAAAGATTCTTGCCAACGGCAGCATCACCAAGGCTCTCAAGGTAGAGGCACATGCATTCTCTAAGGCAGCACAGGCAGCTATCGAGCAGGCCGGCGGCCAAATCACAAAACTTTAATTCAGATGCGTTTTATCCAAACATTAAAAAATATCTGGACAATCAAGGAGCTGCGCGAGCGCCTTCTCATAACATTCCTGCTGGTATTCATATACCGGCTCGGATGTTATGTGGTGCTCCCGGGCATCTCTCCTTCGGCCATCGACGCCCTGTCTAATTTCACCAACAAGACAGGCATGATGCAGCTGCTTGATATGTTCTCGGGTGGTGCCTTCTCCCAGGCATCCATCTTCGCGCTCGGTATCATGCCCTATATCACGGCTTCGATCGTGATACAGCTCATGGGTATGGTGCTCCCGTCGTTTCAGAAGATGCAGCGTGAGGGAGAGAGCGGACGCCAGAAGCTCAATTCCTGGACACGTTACCTTACGGTAGCTATCCTGCTGGTGCAGGGTCCGGCCTATCTTGCCAACCTGCAGTATCAGGTGCGTGCAGCAGGCCCCGGCGCCGAGCTTTTCGGCTTCTGGACCATCGTATACCTCAGCGTGATCCTTTGCGCCGGCGGTATGTTCATCATGTGGCTCGGCGAGCGCATCACCGACCGCGGTGTCGGCAATGGTATCTCGTTCATCATCCTCGTAGGTATCATCGCGCGTCTGCCGGGAGCATTTGTATATGAGATCACAAGCCGCATGCCCGGCTCCACAAGCGGCGACGGCGGTCTGGTGATGTTCATCATCGAGATGGTGCTCCTCTTCG
>CAZBWZ010000211.1:0-2754 GCA_964495725.1 uncultured Bacteroides sp. | reverse complement strand
TTGACACTACCGTCACAAGTTGGGAATCCTGGAATTATATCGCTTTCGCTATCTTACTGCTTAAGAAAATTTCACGAAAACAAAATGTTTAAATCACTTCATAATATAATCCAGAGTGCCTTGATACATTTCGGAAAACTAAAGATTTCTCGAAATCAAGATCAGTGATGCAAAGTTAACAATAACGGTGAAGATACAAATAACAATTTTTTTTTCATTCTTAAAGGAATTTTCATTTAAGAATTGTTATAATGACATAAATAAGAAAAAACCAGAATAAAAAATCAAAAAACTCCACTACTATGAAACCCATCTATCTGCTATTGGCATCATCATTCATCGCAGCCGGTCTGACATCCTGCGCCGAAGACGAACCCGTAAATGTGAATACCGGAAATGCCATCAGTTTCCGACCCGCTATATCAACAAGAGCCACAGAGATCACCAATGCCAATCTCTCGGCTATCAAGGTAGCCGCGTTCATGGGAAATGACACATATTTCAATGCCCTTGATTTTACAAAGGGTGACGACAGCTATTTCACTTCCACACCTACTTATAACTGGCCCGGTGACGACACCGAGCTGTCATTCTATGCCTACGCTCCCGCCACCCTTGACGGCGTGACACTGACCTCAGACACAAAGGATCTGAAATCATACACTCCGGCCCAGAATATCGCCGACCAGATCGACTTCATCACCTCATCTGCCACCGGCAAGAGATCGGTCAACGAGGCCAGCGGGGTAGAGCTGACATTCAACCACCAGCTCTCACAGATAGAGATACATGCCAAGGCCGCCAACGATGCCTACACATTCAAGATCTCGGGCATCCGCATAGGCCAGCCTGTGGCTACCGGTGATTTCGATTTCGCGACATCGGCATGGACACCGTCCACCTCTAAGGCCATCTACGAAGAGACATACGATACTCCTATCACCCTTACAGCTACAGCTGCCAATGTAATGGGCGCCGAGGGAAATGCAATGCTGATACCCCAGCAGCTCACGGCTTGGGATGTCGATGGCGACGCCACCAACACCAAGGCCGGCGCTTACCTGTCGGTCAAACTCCAGGTCAACACGGCAGCCGGAGCGCAGGTATATCCCTTCGCATCTAATCTCGACTGCCAGTGGGCCGCAATTCCTATCGACACCAACTGGCAGCCCGGCAAGAAATATATCTACACACTTGACCTGTCAAACGGCGCTGGATACGTCGACCCCAAAGACCCGAATCCCGGTACGCCCGTACTCGGCGGCCCCATCAAATTCACTGTCAACGTGCTCGACTGGAACGCATCCGACGAGGATCTGCCGATGCAGACAGGGGACACCACCAAGTAATCCCATACATTACCCCAACACTATTTATGAGAGCGAATCATGAAAAAATCATCTGAATACGGAATATATGCCAAAGCAGCAAGAATGTTGCCGGTATGCGCCATGGCCATTATGGCCACGGGGTGTACCGACGACACTCTTCATTCGTCCGACGTGATTCGCGATGACATACAGTTCAAGGTCTGCATCAACGACATCTGGAATCAGGGCGCCGTATCACGCAGCGATACCACTGCGCGCCCCAAATCCATTGAGCTTTCAGACGAGACCCACCGTCTCTATCTCGTGCCATCGCCCGTAGAGGAGACCAAGGGCATGGGCCGCGGATGCGTGCTCGAAGACGAGAGCCTGGCATCATTCGGCGTGTTCGCCAAGATAGCCGGCTCAGAATCCGGCCCCGACTACATGTACAATGAGGAAGTGACCTCAAAAAACAGCTGGGCTCCTGTCAAAAGCTATCTGTGGCCCGGCGAAGGTAAACTGCATATCAACGCCTACGTGCCCTACGTCAGCGAGCCGCAGTCTGACGAAGGCATCACCTCCCTGCCCGCGATTACAGACAAAGGCGATCTTGCGATCTCGTATAAGGTGCCCGCCATAGTCGACGAGCAGGAAGATCTGATGTGGAGCACCCCCTGCGACGCATCCAAATCACCCTGCCAGCTCACATTCAACCACGCGCTCACAGCCATAAGGATATTCTCAGGCTCTGAGCTGCCATCCTGCACCATCAAGGAAATAAGCATAAAGAATGTGCTCGACGAGGGCACACTCGATCTTGAGACCGGCGAGTGGAGCGACACAGACGGCAGCGCCACATATACCCTTACAGATCAGGTGACCCTCACCGCATCAGAGGGCAATAAATACGTCACCCCTGGCATACCGGTTGTTGATGGTGACAACACGTTCATCCTGCTGCCCCAGACATTGGGATCAGATGCGACGCTGTCGATGACCATTGATTTCAACGGCACAACCACTGTGCTTACAGCATCTCTCGACGGGCAGGAATGGGGCGCCGGCAAGGTGCTCAACTACCGCATCTCGGCCTCGCCCGAGCAGCAGACCCTGAATCTTGACGTGACCGGTAAGTTTGAATCAAACTACTATCTCGGCACAGATACGTTCACTGTAAAGAGCAGCCTCACCGACGGCTCATCCACTACCCCGATCAAATGGATCGCCGAGTTTGTGGATGACAACGGTAATGTCATAGACCGCCCGCAGTGGATCTCCGATTTCCCTGTATCAGGCACCGGCGACACACATTGCAGCGTCACCACCGTGCTGCAGGATCCACGTTTCGTGCAACTGAGCCCTGAGTCACAGATCCTGCAGGCCGCCTCGGACATCAACCAGACCAGCGGTCACACACCCTATAATCTGGCATCATCCACCGGCG
>CAZBWZ010000210.1:0-2799 GCA_964495725.1 uncultured Bacteroides sp. | reverse complement strand
ACAAAGGTGTGGAGTATGCGCAAAATGCCAAAGAGCAGCTTGACAACGCCCACCTTGAGGCACAAAAATACATAACAGAAGCTCAAAAGAAACAATCCGACATGCTTCGCGAAGCCGACAAGATGAAGAATCAGATCATCGAGGAGGCTCGCCATGAAGCTCAGAAAGAAGCTCAGAAGGTAATGGATCAGGCCAAGGTCTCAATTCAGCAACAGCAGAAAGAGGCTGAGCTCGCCTTCCGTAACCAGGTAAGCGAATTCGCACTTGACATCGCCCAGAAAGTGGTAAGACAGCAGATGGCCGATGAAAAGGCACAGGCTAAGCTTGTCGACAGTCTTCTCGACGAGATGGAAAAGAACAATTAAAATCAAGACTCAATGGATCAGGGACTCATACCCGGAAGATACGCCAAGGCCCTATATCTTGTGGCCAAGGAGAAAGGCAACTCCGATAAGCTCTATGAAATGATGCGCCGGCTCTCCGACGCTTTCGCAGCCGAGCCATTGCTCAACGAAACAATGACCAATCCATTCGTGGACGACTCCGACAAGACCGCGCTCATCTTCTCGGCATGCGATGCCGGCAAAGACAACACACTGCTTGCCGACTTCGTGAAGCTGCTCGAAAAGAACCACCGTATGGCCTTGGTCCGCGACATCGCCTCTGCATATCAGAAAATCTACCGCGACGAAAACAACATCTATCGTGTTAAAGTAGTGTCGGCGGCTCCTCTGCAGGCCGATGTTGAAGACCGTCTGAAAAAAATGATCCTTGCTCATCTCAAAGGGGCTACAATGGAATACCAGTCTGACGTAGACCCGGCTCTTATCGGTGGTTTTGTCGTCAACATCGACAACCAGCGACTCGACGCTTCAGTCAACAACCAGCTGAAGCAACTGCGCTTAAACCTTTTAAGTAACTATTAACAACCATCAAATGATAAACCCAAGCGAGATATCGGCAGTCTTAAAACAACAACTCGAAAACGTCAACTCCAAGGTGTCGTTTGAGGAAGTTGGCACCGTGCTTGAGGTTGGTGACGGCGTCGCTCACGTCTATGGTCTCGACAACGTACAGGCCAACGAGCTCGTGGAGTTCGAGAACGGAGTGAAAGGCGTGGCCCTCAACCTTGAGGAAAGCAATGTCGGTGTAATCCTGCTGAACAACATCAACAAGGTCACCGAGAACATGAGTGTCAAACGCACCGGTGAAATTGCTTCAATACCCGTCGGAGAGGCTCTGCTCGGTCGTGTCATCAATGTGCTCGGTGAGCCGATCGACGGCCGCGGACCCATCACCGGCGACCTCATACGTCTCCCGCTAGAGCGCAAGGCTCCCGGTGTTATCTATCGCCAGCCCGTTAAGCAGCCGTTGCAGACAGGTCTGAAGGCCATCGACTCGATGGTGCCTATAGGCCGCGGACAGCGCGAGCTCATCATCGGTGACCGACAGATCGGAAAGACAGCCATCGCAATCGACACGATAATCAACCAGCGCCGTGGATACGAAGAAGGCAAGCCCGTATACTGCATCTATGTGGCTATCGGACAGAAAGCCTCCACAGTGGCTGCGCTCGTAGAGACACTCCGCAAGAACGGTGCGCTCGACTACACAGTTGTGGTAGCCGCCACAGCGTCAGACTCTGCCTCGATGCGCTACTACGCACCATTTGCCGGCGTGGCTATCGGCGAATACTTCCGTGACACAGGCCGCGATGCCCTCATCATCTACGACGACCTATCAAAGCAGGCAGTCGCCTACCGCGAGATCTCACTCGTGCTCAAGCGCCCGTCTGGTCGTGAGGCCTATCCCGGTGATATCTTCTATCTCCACTCACGTCTGCTTGAGCGTGCGGCAAAGATCATCGACAATCAGGAAGTGGCATCAAAGATGAACGACCTGCCCGAGGTGCTCCGTGATAAGGTCAAAGGCGGTGGCTCGCTCACTGCCCTCCCCATAATCGAGACACAGGCCGGTGACGTATCAGCCTACATCCCCACCAATGTGATCTCCATCACCGACGGTCAGATCTTCCTTGAGACCGCCCTCTTCAACCGTGGTATCCGTCCGGCGATCAACGTCGGTATCTCGGTATCCCGTGTAGGCGGTAACGCACAGATCAAACCGATGAAGAAGGTGGCCGGTACGCTCAAGATTGACCAGGCTCAGTTCCGCGAGCTCGAATCATTCACCAAATTCGGCGGTGACATCGATGCCGTGACAGCCGCCGTGATCGACAAAGGCCGCAAGAATGAGCGTCTGCTCATCCAGCCCCAGTATCACCCGATGCCTGTGGAAGATCAGGTAGCCCTGATATATTGCGGTGTCAACGGTCTTCTGAGCGATGTGCCCATGGACAAGGTGGCACAGTTTGAGAAGAACATGCTTCAGATACTCCATGCCAAGCATCCCGAGGTAACTGAGGCCATCGCCGCAGGCAAACTCACAGATGACGTAACATCCAAGCTCACAGCAGTAGCCGCCGAGGTGGCCGGAGCTATGGCAAAATAATCAGGAGCGGGGGCGGATACGCCGTCCCCGCCTCTTTTACCTGCCGCATTGCGGCACAACTTAACAAACAATTCATACTGATAAAATGGCAACCCTACGAGAATTAAAAGGACGCATTGGATCTGTAGCCTCGTCAGAAAAAATTACCGGCGCGATGAAGATGATATCATCAGCCAAGATGCACAAAGCCGAGGGCGAACTACGTCGTCTCCTCCCCTTTCGCAACCAGATCGAGACCATCATAGGCAATCTGCTGAGTGCCGATGCCGAATTCTCATCGCCATTGAC
>CAZBWZ010000209.1:0-2819 GCA_964495725.1 uncultured Bacteroides sp. | reverse complement strand
CCGAGCTATCGATAGCCGCCCTGGTGAGCATCGCCAATATCTGCACCGCCAACAATACCATAGCCATCATCACCGTAGGCAGCCTGTCGGCCGACATCGCGCGTAAATACGGTGTTGACCCGCGCAAGAGCGCCAGCATACTCGACACATTCTCTTGCGTGGTGCAGGGCATGCTGCCCTACGGTGCCCAGCTGCTCATGGCCGCCGGTCTGGCCGGTGTATCTCCCGTCGAAATAATCAAATATCTATATTATCCAATGGCCGTGTTTGTGGCCGCCCTGCTCGGCATAGCAATCAAAAACCGCCGCAGGCAGCACGCATAGCCACAATTAAACCCTATTCATCATGAAGAAAATCACTAATCTGATCGCAGCCACGTTGTGTATCCTCATGGCCTCGCTGTGCGCGTGCTCGTCAGGCAACGACGACATGTATCAATTCGTAAGTGGCGACAACGCGATTATCCTCGCCCTATCTCCCGAGCAGATAATCAAGAATGCCGGATTCACAGCCGGTCCCGACGGCCTGAAGGCTCCGGAGGGATTCGAGCGCATTACCGGCAATAATGAACTGATCAACACCCTTCTTAAAATCAAGGGCATCGATGCCTCTAACGTGATATTCACCACCGATATCGCCAATAACGACCTTGCCGATGCTGTCATGGTGGCTCGTGTCACTGACAAGGCCGAGGTCACTAAATTTCTTGAAAGCGAGCAGTATACCAAGGGGGCGGAGGCCGACGGTTATGACATCTACCAGATCAACGCCACTGCCCTCATGCTCAGCGACGAGCTGCTCGTGATGCTTGAGAAGACTTCAGCCGAAGAAGCTGCCGCCAAGCTCTCAGCCATCAGGGACAAAGCCGCTCAACAGTCACTCAAAGACTGGCAGAAAGATGTGCTCAACGGCAACGGCACACTCCGCCTCATCACCAAGACCAGCAAACTGCAGATGGCTGACACCGGCCTCAATATCGCTCAGCTGACATCAAAGTTAAGTGAGAAATTATATGGTGTCAATCTCTCCGAACTTTACTCCGTGACCACAGCCACACTCAAAGGCAACGCGCTTGAGGGTGAGGGCAAGGTATGTGACTCCAACGGCAAAGAGCTCAAGATTGTGGTTGACTGCCCGAAGATCGACACCTCCCTGCTCAAATACTGCCATGCCGGCGACCAGATGATTTTCATGACATCGACCGCAGGATTGGTTGACTGGAGCGAACTGCTCACCGAGCTGCTGGGCAGCCGCTCACAGGCCACAATGATCGGCAATGTCCTGGCCGACATCGACGGCACAGTAATGATTTCTGCCGGTGTGTCAGACATCAACCAGGTGATGAGCTCCGCACAGGGATTCCAGCTCACAGCCGCGGTGCAATTCAAAGACGCGAAGAAATATGCCGAACAGATCGAGATGCTCACTCGCAACCAGACCACATCATACGGCGACGTGAAGACAGTGAAGATGCCCGGACTCCCCGAGATATCCTACACAGTCAAGGACAAGACTATCGTGATGTCTGTCGGCGCACCCCTCACCGATGAAGGCTCCAAGGTATTCAAGGGCAACGACTTCTCAGGCAAGATCTATGCATTTGAGCTGCGTGTGCCCGCCGACAGCCCCAATGTCACAGCCACACCGCTGCCATTCAGCCCCCACATCTCCGCTACAGCAGACACCAAGACCAGCCAGTACAGCCTCAAGCTCGAAGGCTCTGACACTCCCCTGCTTGAGCAGCTCATCAAGTACGCTTCACAGATTTGATTCCTCGATGGAAATTAACTCGATACATCTGCACGACGCATTACCAAAAGTATTCACCGGAGCCGAAAAAGAGGCTCCGGTGAGCTTGTCTGAGGTCTGGCTCCACGATCTCTCATTCAGACGCGGAGAGTGCTACCTGATCGAAGCCGAGTCAGGCACCGGCAAATCATCGCTATGCAGCTTTATCTACGGCAACCGCGACGACTACTCAGGCCACATCTACTTCAACGACACCGACCTGCGGTCGCTCTCCATCGCCGACTGGTGTGAGGTGCGCCGACGCTCACTCGCACTGCTCCCCCAGGACATGAGGCTGTTTCCGCAGCTCACGGCTCTCGAGAACGTACAGATCAAGAACCGCCTCACGGGTTGTCTCTCAGACACCGAGATAGCCGACATGTTTGAGAGACTTGAGATTCCGTCCAAGATGCACTCGCCCGCCCGCCTGCTGTCGATCGGGCAGCAACAGCGCGTGGCCATCATCAGGGCCCTCGCACAGCCTTTCTCATTCATAATCCTCGACGAGCCCGTAAGCCACCTCGACACACGCAACAACAAGACAGTGGCCGCCCTGATACTTGAGCACGCACGCCGGCGAGGGGCCGGCATAATCACCACATCCGTGGGCAATCCCCTCCTCATCGAGTCACCCATCAACCGCATATCGCTATGATCTGGAAATTACTACGCAAGAATATCAGTGTGGGCCAGATATCAGGCTACGCCCTCGCCAATCTCATAGGTCTGGTAATCGTGCTGTCGGCCATAAGGTTTCACGGCGATGTCAGCTCTGCCATCAACGGCTCTGACGACACCAAGAGCCTTATCCCCGACGACTATATGGTGATCTCCAAACCGGTGTCGATGTTCAATACCTTAGGGGCCGCTTCCACAGGATTCTCCGAGTCAGAAATCGATGATCTCAAAAAGCAGCCGTGGACACGTGATGTCGGTGCGTTTTCATCCGCCGACTTCAACGTGAGCGCCAGCATCGACTTCAGCGGCCGCGGCATGTCCACATTCCTTTTCATGGAGTCGATTCCCGATTC
>CAZBWZ010000208.1:0-2825 GCA_964495725.1 uncultured Bacteroides sp. | reverse complement strand
GCCAAATCTATCCACTCAGGTCTCCCTGATAAATTTTGTGCAAAGGTAGCGCTTTCCGACGAGACAGAAAAGTTAATTTTTACTAAACCCAAGACCGGAGAAGAATTTTCACGTCTCCCGGCACCGCCCGGAGTGCCGTTAATGTGATATTTTTGCTAACTTTGCCATAACATTTGAAATCCGTTCTTAAAAGAGATTAGATGATCAACAAGATAGCGACTATATTAGAAAAGATCGCCACGATGTGTATGCAGCAACTGCCGCTGTTTATCATGCTGGTGATATACACCACCGCACCGACATTTTTCAACGGCGCATACAGCCACAAGACCTATCTCATCACTGTATTGCCACAGGTGGTGCTCCCATCACTGCTCTTATGCGTGGCGGCATCGTGGCGACGCTGGTGCTGGTGGGTGGTCTTTGTCTTGGCCAATATGCTGTGGCTTATAGAGACGGGATGCTATTTCTGCGAGCATCAGCGGATGTCCAGCTACATAGCCCTCATCATCGCCCAGAGCAATCCCGGCGAATCGGGCGAATTTCTCTCGCACATGTATGCCAACATAGTCAAGACCGTGCTCACCGTGGCAGCCTCGGCAGCAGTGTTCTACATCTTTGACCGCATCTGGCGCGTGAAAACAAAAGACTATATCCACAGAGCGCGCAAGGGCAAGACCCAGATAGCAATGGTGGCGACCGGTGTAATATTGATCCTCTCGGTGATTTATTCCCCCGTCACCCTCTATGCAGTAACCTTAAAAAGCAAAAGTTTCTCCCAGCGCATCACCCGGCCCATCCTGCTGGAAAATGCATCCACGTGGATAATGTACGGATATATCCTGATTGACACTCTCGGCAATCCCAACCTTAAGGCCCTGCCACAACTTGCAGAGACACTGGCCGAGACACAGGTCAGCATTGACGGCTCCATGGATTCACTGAAAGTAGTATATGTCATAGGAGAATCGTTCACCCGCAACCGTTCGTCGCTATACGGTTATCCATACGAGACAAATCCACTGATGGCAAAAGAATTAGCCGACAGCGCCCTGATCTTATTCGATAATGTGATAAGCCACTGGCATTTGACATCGGGAGTATACCGCTGCATGTTGTCTACATGCGACATACAGGATGACAGGCCTTTTGAAACCTATCCGCTGCTGCCGGCCCTGATGAAGAAGGCCGGGTATAAGGTAGCGTATCTTGACAACCAGAAGTCTATTTCCAATGGAGTCGGCGATGCCGAATGCACTTATTTTCTGGGCGAATATAAGATACGTGACTTGTGTCTAGACATGTATAATGACGGTGAGGAGGAATATGACGCCGACTTTGTCAACAAATATGAGTCTCCGTATATCGACGGTGCGGAAAATTCCCTTACCATATATCATCTGATGGGACAGCACCTCGTATACCACATGCGATACCCTGAAAGCTTCACACATTTCACCAAGGCTGATTACATGAATTACGAAGGGCTAAGCGAGAGAGGCGCTGAAGTGATGGCGACGTATGACAATGCCACGCTATACAATGATTACACGCTGCATAGCATAATCGGGAAGCTGAGGGACAAGACCGCGATACTCATATATTCCTCTGATCACGGGGAGGAAGCATACGACTACAGGGAGGTGGCCTCGCGCGCGCCTGAATGTCCGGTCACGAGTGTGAGGCTTTACTATGAGGTGCCGGTCATGATCTGGATGAGCGACAGCTTCAGGCAAAAATATCCCGGGATAGTGGCGGCCCTGCGTGATAATACCCACAAGGCGATATACAACAGCGACCTGCCCCACACTATCCTTGACATCACGGGCATAAATACCGCCACCTTCAATCCTGATGTGTCTCTGCTCAGGGACGGCAAAGGTCGCACCCACAGGCATGTGATTGCGCATGATACGGATTATGACGGGATGCACGATGAAATATACAGTCAGAAGATGCGCTACGAGCAGTGAGGCTCTGCCGCACGGGTAAAAAGAACAGCAGGGGTCGGAAGCATGGCTTCCGACCCCTTTATGGTCGTATAGGCTTGGATTAGCCGTTAACTTTCTTCATGTGGGCGATGAGGTCGAGCACCTTGTTTGAGTAGCCGATCTCGTTGTCATACCATGACACTACCTTTACGAATGTGGGAGTGAGCTGGATACCGGCCTTGGCATCGAAGATCGATGTGAGGGGGCAGCCGAGGAAGTCAGAAGATACGACAGCGTCTTCGGTGTAGCCGAGGATGCCTTTGAGCTCGCCTTCAGAAGCCTCTTTCATGGCAGCGCAGATCTCCTCGTAAGTAGCGGGCTTGGCGAGGTTGACGGTGAGGTCAACTACAGATACGTCGAGAGTGGGGACACGCATTGACATACCTGTGAGCTTGCCGTTGAGCTCGGGGATTACTTTACCTACAGCCTTTGCAGCACCTGTCGATGAGGGGATGATGTTGCCTGAAGCTGCACGGCCGCCGCGCCAGTCCTTCATTGACGGACCGTCAACAGTCTTCTGTGTAGCTGTGGTTGAGTGTACGGTGGTCATGAGGCCCTCTACAACGCCAAACTTGTCGTTGAGCACCTTGGTGATGGGTGCGAGACAGTTGGTGGTGCAAGATGCGTTAGACACGAACTGTGTGCCCTTTACATATTTGTCCTGGTTTACACCGCATACAAACATGGGGGTGTCGTCCTTTGAGGGAGCTGACATAACCACGTATTTTGCGCCTGCCTCGATGTGAGCCTGAGCCTTCTCCTTGGTGAGGAAGAGACCGGTTGACTCTACCACGTATTCAGCACCTACAGCGCCCCAGCCGATCTCGGCGGGAT
>CAZBWZ010000207.1:0-2840 GCA_964495725.1 uncultured Bacteroides sp. | reverse complement strand
CACGTGGGGTTTCTGACTACCCGCCTCTCCGAGGCTCCCGTTGACGTCATCGCTGTTTTTTCTCAGATGTGCATAGCGTATTGATATTTATTAACCTACCGATAGAACTCTCCGAGGCTCCCGTTGACGTCATCGCTGACTCCCTCCCAGATATAACTCGTGTATAGATATTCCCACCCCACCGCACGGCAACCGCGGAGCGGTTGCATATAATATAGGAGCCGGGCCGTGATACGCATGACGTATCACGGCCCGGCTGTCTATGGCGGGTTGAGAAATCAGCGGCGCTTCTTGGCGGCCTGTTTCTGCTGCTGGCGCATGTAGGCCTCCTGCTGCTTCTGGGCGGCCTCGAGACGTGCCATGAATCCGCTCTTCTTACGGGGCTTCTTGGCGTTGGCCTCCATCTGGGCACGCACCTTGTCTTCCTTGATCACCCAGTGGCGTATCACGTAGGTCTGGATGATGGTGATGAGCAGCGACAGCAGATAGTAGTAGCTGAGGGCAGACGCATAATCGTTGAAGAAGAAGAGGAACATCACGGGCATCAGATACATCATCCACTTCATGCCGGGCATCTCGGAATTACCGGGCTGCGAGGCCATGGTGATACGGGTGTACACCACGTTGACGATGGTCATCAGCAAGCAGAAGAGACTCACATGGTTGCCGTACCATGGAATTGAGAACGGCAGGGTGAGTATAGAGTCTGGAGCAGACAGGTCGTGGGCCCACAGGAACGACTGGCCGCGGAGCTCTATGGCCGAGGGGAAGAAGCTGAACATGGCGATGAGGATAGGCATCTGCAGCAGCATGGGCAGACAGCCCGAGAAGGGCGATGCGCCGGCGCGGCTGTAGAGGGCCATGGTCTCCTGCTGGCGCTTCATGGCGTTCTCCTGACCCGGATATTTCTCGTTGATGGCCTTGATCTCGGGGGCAAGGATGCGCATCTTGGCTTGCGACACATAGCTCTTGTATGTGAAGGGGAAGATGACGATCTTGATGAACACTGTGAGCAGCAGGATGATTATGCCGTAGTTGGAGATATACTTGCTCAGGAAGGTGAATACCGGGATGATCACCCAGCGGTTGATCCAGCTGTACCACCAATAGCCCAGGGGCACGAGACGGTTGAGGTCGAGATTCTCGCCGTCGGTCGAGAGCTCGTCGTCGAGCGACGAGAGCAGAGGATAGAGATTGGGACCGAAATACCAGTCGAACGCGAGCGGGCTGCCATCGGCCGAGCTATACGGCAGAGTGGCGTGCATCGTCATATCCTTGAGAAACTTCGGGCTGTTCTTGATTACCTTAGACTCAAGATCGGCCGAGCTCAGATAGCGGCGCGGTATCATCACCGAGGTGAAGAACTGATTCTTGAACGCCACCCACTTGATGCGGCCGTTGAGCTGCTCGGTGTCGTCCTCCATATTCTCCATATCCTTGGGAGTCTCGTCGGCAAATTTATATGACACCATGCTGTTGCGCTCCTCAAAGGTGCGACCCAGCTCGTTGCGCATCATATTCTGCGACCAGTCGATGCCGATAGTCGTGGTGGTGGACGGTATCACCTGGGCAACGCCCTTTTGTATCACCTCCATCTTCACAATATATATATCAGGCACCAGCGTGTAGCGTATCTGCCAGTCGATACCCTCGCCAAGGGGCAGGCCCATGGTGACGGACGAATCGTTGGCGGCCACGATCCTGAAGTTGAGGTCGGCGGTGTTGATGTGCTGCTCGGTGGTGGTGAGCATCATGTTGAAGCGGCTCGTCTGCTCATCGAAGAGCATAACGTCGGTGGCAGGAGAGGTGGTCTCGGTCTTGTATTTCTTGAGCACTACCTGCTGCACGCATCCGCCGCGTGTGCCGACGGTGACGCTCATCTGATCGTTTTCGAGCACCACGGTCTCGTTCTTGCCGTCAAGGAATTGCGCGAAGCTCTTATACTTGTTGAGCTCGGTCACGGTGGAGCGCAGCTTGCCGCAGGCTCGGTCGGCCACCTCGGGGGTGTAGTCGATGAGATTGCCGGAGAGGATCTTGTTGACATCCACCTGCTGGCCCTCTACAGTCACCGTGCCGGTGAGCGACGAATCGGCGGCATTGTATGCTATCCGCACATCGGGGCGTGACAGCACGGTCACGCCGGGGCGGGCCGGATCGGGTGTGCCGTAGGTACGCACGGTGGGCTCCACTCTCTGCTTCTCCTCGGCAGAGAGCAGGTTGACGGCCTTGGCGGCCGCATCTTTGTCTTTTTGCTGTTGCATGGCCTCCTGCTGCTCTATGGCGTCGCGGTGAGCCTTCTTCTCCTCCTCACTCGGTGAGTTGATCCACATGAAGGCGAAAATCACGGCGGCCATGAGCACAAGGCCGGAAATGGTGTTCTTATCCATCAGTCTTTGTTTTTATTGTCGCGGTAGGCTATCGCCGCTTTTATAAAGCTCAGGAAAATGGGATTGGGCGACAGCACCGTGCTTGAATACTCGGGGTGATACTGCGTGCCTATATACCAGCGCTTCGAGGGCATCTCCACCACCTCCACCAGGCCGGTGCCGGGATTGATGCCCACACACTCCATGCCGCCCTTGGAGAAGGCCTCGCGGTAGCTGTCGTTGAATTCAAATCTGTGGCGGTGGCGCTCGCTCACCATGTCGGTGCCGTAGGCCCCGGCCACCTTGGAGCCGGGCGTGAGCCGGCATTCATAGGCGCCCAGACGCATCGTGCCGCCCAGATTGGTGATGCTCTTCTGCTCGTCCATCAGGTCGATGACGGGATTGGCGGTGGCGGGATCCATCTCGGTGGAGTTGGCGTCGGCCAGACCGAGCACATTGCGCGCAAACTCGATC
>CAZBWZ010000206.1:0-2902 GCA_964495725.1 uncultured Bacteroides sp. | reverse complement strand
TCATCGCATATTTTAGAACGCAAATATAATGCATTTTTTTGGTTACGTAAAATCGGGAATAATGATTTTTTTTCTGTAGAGTCAACCTTCTCAACCATTAGCTTCGAAATTAGGCTATGCACTCTACTAATTCTATTCCCGGGGATAGAATGAATGTATCTGCTTGCCGGTTCACGCAACTTCCATCTTATGGCAGCCATAGACCAGTCGCTTGCCGGACGTACTGCTGTTTTAAAGTTACTGCCATTCTCCCGTCACGAACTTAATGAAGCAGAGATATTATCAAGCACAATCAATGAACAGATTTTCAAGGGATTTTATCCACGTATTTACGACAATGACATATATCCTACAGATTATTATCCTTCATACATTGCCACCTATGTGGAGCTTGATATCCGCAACATGCTTATTATTGGTGATCTCGGGCGGTTTGTAAGGTTCATACGTCTGTGTGCGGGGCGCATAGGTCAATTACTCAATAAATCAAATCTTGCGATAGAGACCGGTGTAACAGTTCCGACAGTTGAATCATGACTGTCCGTGCTGGTAGCAAGTTATATACTTTATAGACTCGAACCAAATTTCAATAATTATAACAAACGCATAGTCAAGACACCCAAGCTATTCTTATATGATACCGGACTTGCCTGCAGTCTGCTGGGTATAAGCTCTGCCGAACAAATTGACAATCATTTTCTTCGTGGCGGATTGCTTGAGAATATGGTGATCGATCAATTCATCAAGGATAGTCTGAACAAAGGCATTGTTCCGGATCTGACCTTCTGGCGCGACAGCACAGGGCTTCAAGTTGATCTGGTGGAAACAATAGGGGTGGAACTGTATGGATATGAAATTAAATCCGGCAGCACTTTTATGTCCTCGTTTTTTGACGGACTCAAAAAATGGGGTGCATTGTCCAATACTCCAGAAAGTAGAAGGAGGGTGATATATACCGGTGAGGACAACTTACAGACCTCCTACGGCAATGTAATTGCCATCGACACATTTTTCTAAATCTGATTACGCGTCTGGCAGGTTTACATAGCCGTCGAATATGTTTCCGGTTGTGAGAGACAGACCACCTATCTTTTGTACCGGTTCCAACACCTCACTGTGCCGTATTGGACTGTACCTCTATATATGTTTCCGTTTTCCGCGATGGCATCATCGGGAGCAAGCATGTAAAAACCTGAGGCATCTTTGCGGTCGAACACATACACCGCCGGCGTTTCAGTCTCCGACATCTGTGTATAGGCCAGCTTCAACAGAACTGCCGATGGGCTCTTTAGCTGTGCTTGGGCTTTAGGGCGTCTTTGACCAGGCGGGCCTTGGCTGGACCGATCAGTGTGGCGATCTCCTGCAGGGGGGCTTCGGTGATGCGCTTCACGCTCTTGAAGTGGCGCAGGAGGGTTGTGGCGGTGACTTCGCCTATGCCTTTGATGCCGTCGAGGGCTCCCACGGTCTGTGTCTTGCTGCGACGGTCGCGGTGGTGTGTGATGCCGAATCGGTGAGCCTCGTCGCGCAGATGCTGCACTACCCTCAGGGTCTCGGATGTCTTGTCGATATACAGCGGCAGACTGTCGCCCGGGAAGTATATTTCTTCGAGCCGCTTGGCGATGCCCACCACGGCTATCTTGCCGCGCAGGCCGATCTCGTCGAGGGCCTCGACAGCCGAACTGAGCTGTCCCTTGCCGCCGTCGACCACGATAAGCTGAGGCAGGTCATCGCCCTCCTGCATCATGCGTGTGTAGCGGCGAGTGAGCACCTCTTTCATCGATGCGAAGTCGTCAGGGCCCACCACTGATTTGATGCAGAAGTGACGGTAGTCTTTCTTCGAGGGCTTGCCGTTACGAAACACCACACACGATGCCACAGGATTCGTGCCCTGTATGTTCGAGTTATCGAAGCACTCGATGTGTACGGGCAATTCCGAGAGGCGGAAATCGGCTTTCATACGCTCCATCAGGCGACGTGTGTGAGCCTCGGGGTCGGTCTTTTCGAGCTGTTTGAGGTCGTCGATCTTGCGCTGGGACGCGTTGCTCTGCGACACCTCCAGCAGCTTGGCCTTGTCACCGCGACGGGGTATCACGAACGATACGCCGCTCCACCCGCCCTCGGGCACAACGGGCACTATCACCTCGTCGTACTCGACATCGAGGGTGTCTTTTATTTCCTGCATGGCGTATGCGAGCAGTTCCTCGGGGGTCTCCTCCAGGCGGCGTTTATAGCGCAGGGTCACGCTCTTCACCACGGCGCCGTGGCGCACGTGCATATAGTTGACGTAGACATCGCGGTCGTCGTCCACGATGCCGAACACATCCGTCTCCTCGATGGTCTGGCTCACGATCACGCTCTTCGACTGATAGCGCTCCAGCAGCTGGTAGCGTTCTTTCTGCACCTGGGCTTCCTCGAATCTGAGGTCGGCCGCGAGGACGGCCATCTCGTCGCGCAGGTGCTTGAGCAGGGTCTGTGTCTCGCCCCTCAGTATCTGCTTTATCTTGTCGATATATCCGGCATAGACATCGGACGACACCAGGCCTGTGCAGCATCCGCCGCATTTCTTGATATGGTAGTTGAGGCAGAGGCGCCCTTTGTGCCGGTCGATGTATTCACGGGTGATGGGCAGGCGGCATGTGCGTATGGGGTATAGCTCGGATATCAGCTGTATCACGGTGCGTGCGATCGCTGTGTTGGCATACGGGCCGTAATATTTGCTTCCGTCCTTGAGATGATGGCGGGTGAGGAATACGCGCGGATACAGTTCGTTGGTCACTGCTATCCACGGATAGGATTTATCGTCTTTGAGCAGCACGTTGTAGCGCGGCTGATATTCCTTGATCATCGAGTTCTCGAGATTAAGGGCATCTTGCTCGGTGGGGACGACGATATACGACATATC
>CAZBWZ010000205.1:0-2910 GCA_964495725.1 uncultured Bacteroides sp. | reverse complement strand
AAACCGACATTGCTGTCGAAATCGCTCCATCCCATTCCGCTCTTATACTTCCACGTCTCATGGCTCAGCCTCTGCTCGCCGTGGCTCTCGGCGTAGATCTCATCGAGCAGGGCAGTCATGCCGTCCTTGGTCATGAAATCGCCCGTATATGCGATCAGACGGTCAGCGAAATACTGACGGAAGCCCTCGGTCTTCATCAGTCCGCGAAACATATCATAGGCTATCTGCGTATCCTTGTGGTTGTTGTTGAGGGTATCGGTATAATTCTTGTTGACATTGTCGTTGCTGTTCCATGCGCCGAAGCCGAAATCACAATCCTTCACGAGCCACTGCCAGCGCCCGTCGGTGCCGTCGGTGCGCCGCCACATCACCGTGTTGTTGTGCGGAAAATCGGTGTTGTATATCCAGTAGTTGATGGCCATAAGATTGGCGTACGATTCCATATTGATACGCTCGCACCAGTCATCAAAATCATGCGGCGCGTTGCTGTTGATAAAGCTGAAGAGCTCATCGCGGGCCACCGTATCGCCGGCCTTGAGCTCATACCAGTTCTCAAACATATCTATATCCTCAAGACCATCATAATTCGCCTCTACATAATCCTCATTACTGCGCTCACGCATGGCCAGCATACCGTGATACTTACCGTTGATATACACCACGGCGGGTGCGTATCCCTGCCAGTCGATTTCGGTGTTGCGTCCTATAGCCCTCTGGGCCAGGGCATCGCGGAAGTAAGCCCACATGTAATCGTTGCCGCCGTCGCGCAGCACTATACTCTTTGACTTTACCACTCCCGGCTTGTCCACGGGCCAGAAACCGTACTCAAACTGTTTCTGGCCGAATCGTTTGTTGGCATACAGGCACATCGACTTCAGGGGATTGCTGCGTGTATATCCGCCCTGCACACGTGTCTCCCCCAGCTGGTTGATTACCGCCGGAGCACCGTCCTCGTCGAATACCTCGATATTCAGAGGGCGGCGCCAGTCGTGACGGTAATTCTCGTTGCCCTGGCCTCCGTAGCCGTCAGCGAATATACCTATCTTATTGTCATACAGATACGAATTGTCTATGGCAAGCGATATCACTGGTATCATGACGTCACGGCCGAGAAAGATATACGAATGCACGGCCGATGGGCGTGAGAGGTAGCCGTCGCACACAGCCTTGGCGCGTATCACAGTCGACGAACCGATATACAGCGGACTGTTGTACACCGGGCACTTGCCGGGCTGCGGCTCGCGGCCATCGTTAGTGTAGATTATCCTGACTCCCTCTGGGGCATCGGCCACACTGAGTGTCAGCGTGAAGCCCCGGGCATCGCGCCACACACCGCCATGCTCGCTGAATGTCACCTCGGGCAGCAACTTGTCTGACACACCCGACGTGTTGGCAGCTCCGGGACTCGGGGTGAGTTGATAGCCCCACCCGTCTGCGCCGTCGGTCACGCGCCCGTAGGCGATATCAGGCGCGGGTTGCTTGGCCATGCTCACCTGATCGGTGACGTTGCCAGACGCATCAAAAAGAAACACATCACCCTTGCCGGAATCCACACGGAAATCGGCATGGAGGCCGCTGCCCACCTTATCGCAGTACACGAGCAGGTAGCCGCGTGCAGGGATGATGGCCGAAGGCAGGCGGTAAGCCTTGGACGACTTGTTTTTCGTGCCCAGACCGTAGCCTGCCACATCAACTGGTGTGCTCCCGCTGTTGTAGAGCTCAACCCAGGAGTCGGGAAAATCGTTGAGATCATCCATTATGACGTTGACATTAGACTGCATCACCTCGTTGATGATAATTTCAGCGCGAGCCGCCGATGCCGCTATAGCTACCATTATGATTGTCAGCCATCTATTGATTTTCATGTCTATGTAATTGTTGTTAAAGTTTAATTATCACGGTACAGATTCTACATGCAAATATAAAAATAAAATGTGAATTATTTGCCCATTAGAGAAATTATTCCGTAATTTGTTGGCTGATATTGCAGTACTATACCCAAGTATTTCATACAGGAAATACCAATCTAAATATTATTTGTATATGGAGAAACGCAAATTAAGACTTCGCGACCTCACACTGCGCGATGGTCAACAATCTCTGTTCGCGACTCGTCTGAGCCAGTCCGAGATAGATAAACTTCTCCCCTTCTATGAAAACGCCGGTTTCTACATCATGGAGGTCTGGGGCGGCGCCGTTCCCGATTCCGTGATGAGGTATCTCGACGAGTCTCCCTGGGACCGTCTCCGCAGCGTATCTAAGGTAATGAAGGGTAAATCCCTGCTCTCAGCTCTCTCGCGCGGCCGCAACCTATTCGGTTACGTGCCCTACCCCAACAGCGTGCTCGAGGGCTTTTACAAGGAGGCTATCAAGAATGGTCTCAACGTGATGCGTATCTTCGACGCACTCAACGACATAGACAATGTCAAGGATTCCATAAGGATGATCAATGACCTGGGCGGCATCGCCGATGGTGCCGTATGCTACACCGTCGATCCCAAGCCCGAGGCCAAGGACGAGGACGAGGCTCCCAAAAAGCGCGGACTCTTCAGCCGTTTCTTCGGTAAGAACGAGGAAGAGGAGACCGCCCAGCCGGAGATAATCTTTACCACAGAATATTTCGTGGAGAAGGCCCGCCAGATGGAGGCACTCGGTGCCAAGATCATCACCCTCAAGGATATGGCCGGTCTGGTGACTCCCTCGCGCGCCGCAGAGATCATCTCTGCCCTCAAGGCCAACGTCAAGGTGCCCGTCGACTTCCACACCCACTGCACACCAGGCTACGGCCTGGCATCGTCACTCATGGCCATCATACACGGCGTAGACATCCTCGACACCAACATATGGTGGTTTGGCGGAGGCTCCGCAGCCCCGGCTATCGAGCTCATCTACGTATTCGCCAACAAGCTG
>CAZBWZ010000204.1:0-2950 GCA_964495725.1 uncultured Bacteroides sp. | reverse complement strand
ATGTGGGACAGGATGTCACACTTGCCGGATGGGTACAGCGCATCCGCAAAATGGGCGGCATGACTTTCGTAGATCTGCGTGACCGCTATGGCATAACCCAGATTGTGTTCAACAATGCCACTGATGCCGCACTTACCGAGGCAGCCAACCATCTCGGACGCGAATATGTAGTGCAGGTCAAAGGTAAGGTAGCCGAGCGCTCGGCCAAAAACAGCAACATGCCTACCGGCGATATCGAAATTCTTGCCGATACGCTCAATATCCTTAACACCAGCGAGGTGCCACCATTCACAATTGAAGATGAGACCGATGGCGGTGATGAGCTGCGCATGAAATACAGATATCTCGACATCAGACGTACACCCGTGCGCAGTAATCTTGAGCTGCGCCATCGCATGACAATGGAGGTTCGCCGCTATCTTGATTCCAAAGGCTTTCTTGAGGTTGAGACACCGATGCTCGTAGGCTCCACCCCCGAGGGTGCCCGAGATTTCGTAGTGCCTTCGCGCATGAATCCGGGACAGTTCTACGCTCTGCCTCAGTCACCACAGACACTCAAGCAGCTGCTGATGGTGGGCGGCATCGACCGTTACTTCCAGATCGTGAAATGCTTCCGTGACGAAGACCTGCGTGCCGACCGCCAGCCGGAATTTACCCAGATCGACTGCGAGATGAGCTATATCGAGCAGGATGATATAATCAAACTCTTCGAGGGCATGGCCAAACATCTGTTCAAGGAAATCCGCGGCATAGAGTTTGAGGGCGAATGGCCCAGAATGCCCTGGTCTGAGGCCATGCGTCTCTATGGTAGCGATAAGCCCGACCTGCGTTTCGGTATGACCTTCGTAGAGCTAATGGACGTGCTCAAGGGTCACGGATTCTCAGTATTTGACAATGCGGAATATATCGGTGGTATCAACGCCAAAGGTGCAGCCGGCTATACACGCAAACAGATCGACCAGCTCACCGAATTTGTAAAGCGTCCGCAGATCGGAGCCAAGGGCCTCGTTTATGCCCGCGTAGGCGAGGACGGATCAGTCAAGTCTTCTGTCGACAAATTCTACTCACAGGAGGTGCTCCAGCAATTAAAGGAAAAGATGCAGGCCGAGCCCGGTGATCTTATCCTAATCCTCAGCGGTGATGACGCCATGAAGACACGCAAGCAGCTTTGCGAGCTGCGTCTTGAGATGGGCAACCGTCTGGGTCTGCGCGACAAAAACAAGTTTGCTTGCCTTTGGGTGGTTGACTTCCCCATGTTTGAATGGAGCGATGAGGAGCAGCGCCTCATGGCCATGCACCATCCTTTCACCCATCCCAAAGATGAGGATATACCTATGCTCGACACCGACCCGGCTGCTGTCCGCGCTGATGCCTACGATATGGTCATCAATGGTGTGGAGGTAGGCGGTGGATCGATTCGTATCCACGATAGCGAGCTTCAGGCCAAGATGTTTGAGATTCTCGGTTTCACTCCCGAGAAGGCCCAGGAGCAATTCGGATTCCTTATGAATGCGTTTAAGTACGGTGCGCCCCCTCACGGTGGCCTCGCCTACGGTCTCGACCGCTGGGTATCCCTCTTCGCAGGACTCGACTCTATACGCGATTGCATCGCATTCCCCAAGAACAACTCCGGTCGCGATGTGATGCTCGACGCCCCCTCTTATCTCGACCAGAAGCAACTCGATGAGCTTTGCCTAAAACTTGATGAGAAAAAAGACTGAATCATCGCCATGCGCATCTCCGCAATAATCAACGAAATTGAGAAATTCGCCCCGCGCTCTCTCCAGGAGAAATGGGATAACTCCGGCCTGCAGGTAGGCGCGCCGGCAATCGAGTGTACCGGCGTGATGGTATGCTTCGATGTCACTCCCGAGGTTGTGGAGGAGGCTATCGCTCACAACTGCAACCTGATCGTGTCGCATCACCCTCTCTTCTTCAAACCCGTGCGCTGTCTCACCGGTGCTACTCCGCAGCAAGTGTGCGCGATTAACGCTATTGCCGCAGGTATCGTAATCTATTCAGCCCACACATCGGCTGACTCTACCCGTGGCGGGGTGTCTTACGCTCTCGCACGCGCCATTGGAGTCGAGCCATCGAAGGTGTTGGCTCCCCTCCCCGACCGCATCGTGGCTCTGAGGGTATATGTGCCCGCCTCTCATGCCGAGGCCGTAAGAGCTGCAATTTTTGATGCCGGCGCCGGTGCGATCGGCGACTACGATTGCTGTAGCTTTGATACCAAAGGCACATGCTCGTATCGTCCGCTCGATGATGCGCACCCCTACATAGGTACGCCAGGAGAGTTGCACGTAGACGAAGAGATCGCCATCGATGCCGTGTTGCAGTCATCTCAGGTCAATGCCGTGGAGCGTGCCATTTTGGAGACTCATCCATACCAGACACCAGCCTACACTTTCACGCAGACACTCAACACGCTGCATGATTACGGACTCGGCGTTTACGGTATAGCCTCCGATCCTGTCGCTCCGGCCGAATTCGTCGAGCGTGTCAAGCAGGCTCTCGGTTGCCCTGTCGTGCGCACTACTCCGCTACCTGCCGAGCCGG
The DNA here is from genome assembly GCA_964495725.1 of uncultured Bacteroides sp. Lineage (GTDB taxonomy): Bacteria > Bacteroidota > Bacteroidia > Bacteroidales > Muribaculaceae > CAG-873. The sequence continues at coordinate 388 of CAZBWZ010000204.1, read as the reverse complement.
ATGTCAAGATACGGCGTGTGGCCGTTTGCGGTGGCGCCGGTGGCGAATTTATCGACAGAGCTATCTCTATGGGTGCGCAGGCCTACATCTCGGCGGATATCAGGTATCATGATTTCGTAGATTACCGCGACCGTATACTCCTGATTGATGCCGGCCACTATGAGACTGAGGCTGCGATAAAAGGTGTATTCGCCGACCTGATCAAAGAGCGCTTCCCGTCGCTCGACAATATCAATATCACCTCTTTCAACGATAATCCAATAAACTACTTATAAACACAACAGATGGCTACAGAAAAGAAAACTGAGCAGACCTACACTGTCGAACAGCGACTGCGTGCCCTCTACGAGCTGCAGAATATTCTCTCAAACATCGACCGTATCAAGAC
>CAZBWZ010000203.1:0-2978 GCA_964495725.1 uncultured Bacteroides sp. | reverse complement strand
ATCTGGTGATGGTGGCCTTCGGCGCCATCAGCATCTACGCCGCGAGCTATGACTTCGACGACGCGAGTCTATGGTCGTTCACCGAGTTTTCAGGCAAGCAGATACGCTGGATCGGCGCGAGTTTCCTGCTGGGCCTCGCCCTCTTGCTCATTGATTCACGCGTATACGACACCTACGCCTACATAATATATATAGTGATGATGGTGGTGCTGTTCGTCACTCCATTTCTCGCACACGACATCAAGGGCTCAAAATCATGGATCGGTGTTGGCTCGATGAGCATACAGCCGGCTGAGTTTGCCAAGTTTGCCACAGCCGTGGCTCTGGCCAAGCTATTCAGCGGCTACAACTTCGTGCTCAATGCCAAACCCTCCAACTACCTCAAGGCCTGCCTGATAATCCTGCTGCCCGTGGTGCTGATACTGCTACAGAAAGAGACCGGTACGGCTCTGGTATTTATGTCGCTGTTCTTTGTGCTCTATCGCGAGGGTATGAGCGGCCTCGTGCTGTTTGCCGCCCTCGCCGCTGTCACAATATTCGTCGTAGCCATCAAATACACCGAGCCCGGGCCGATCGACATGCCGGCCGGACAGTTCTGGATACTGCTGCTTGCCGCCCTCATGATGGTGGTGATGGTGTGCATCTACGGCTATCGGCGCATCGAGATAGCCCGTAATCTGGTGTTGTGGTTTGCCGGCACGGCAACTGTCACGGCCGCCCTCGCCATATTCACACCCCTGCATCTGCCGGGCCTGGTGATCATGCTCGTGATTTTGGGTGTGGCATGTCTGTATCTTGTATTCGAACTGCTGCGCACACGCATCAACAAACTCTTCATACCCGTTGCCGCTGTTGTGGCCTCGGTGGTGTTTCTCTTTACGGTGAATATCTTTTTCAATACACTACAGAACCACCAGAAGCAGCGCATACGCGTAGTGCTCGGTATCGATGACGACCTGCGTGGAGCCGGATACAATGTCAACCAGTCTAAGATAGCGATCGGCTCGGGCGGACTCATGGGCAAAGGCTTTCTCAACGGCACGCAGACCAAGCTCAAGTATGTGCCCGAGCAGCACACCGACTTCATATTCTGCACCATCGGTGAGGAAGAAGGCTTCTGGGGCACTATGCTGGTGACAGCGATGTTTCTCATCCTGATACTGCGGGTGATCCACATAGCCGAGCGGCAGCCCAAAGTATTCGGTCGCGTCTATGCCTATTGCGTCGCGTGCTATTTCATATTCCATTTCTGTGTCAACATCGGCATGGTCATAGGTCTGTGTCCGGTGATCGGCATCCCGCTGCCGTTCTTCAGCTACGGCGGCTCGTCGATGCTCGGATTCACGATGTTGCTATTCGTATTGCTGCGCATCGATGCCTCGCGCAAGAAACAGCTACGCTGACCTCCCCGCCGCGACATGACATCCCGGCACCCTATATGACGCTGATATGACAACTAATATGACAATGTGTCATGTCGCTGTCAATCGCCCTGCCCTCCCCTGCTCACCCGCCACACATTACACGTAACTTCCACCCCGTTACCACTATAGCCGGGTAATAAAAAAATGTGCTGTTGGCTAATCAACCTTTTTGGCACAAGATTTGTTTTATAGTTGAATGAGTTCGGAAGCCGACAATCGGCTCCGGCCATTCAAAAAAAGACAAATTTATAAAATTAACAAAATAAAACTCGACTATTATGGGAAAGATTATTGGTATTGATCTTGGCACCACCAACTCATGTGTATCGGTGCTCGAAGGCAAAGACCCCGTTGTGATTCCAAACAGCGAAGGACGTAACACTACTCCGTCAATCGTGGCATTTGTGTCAGATGGCGAGCGTAAGGTAGGCGATCCTGCCAAACGTCAGGCAATCACCAACCCCGAGGGAACAATTTACTCTATCAAGAGATTTATGGGCGAACGCTACGACGATGTGACTGAAGACATCAAGCGCGTGCCTTACATTGTATCAAAGAACAACAACGGCATGGCACAGGTATCTGTCGATGGCCGTGTATATACCCCGCAGGAAATCTCGGCTATGATTCTCCAGAAGATGAAGAAGACCGCCGAGGATTATCTCGGCACCACTGTTGACGAGGCCGTGATCACTGTTCCCGCTTACTTCAACGACTCTCAGCGTCAGGCCACCAAGGAGGCCGGCGAAATCGCAGGCCTCAAGGTCAAGCGTATCGTCAACGAGCCTACCGCAGCCGCACTTGCCTACGGTCTTGACAAGAGCGACAAAGACCAGAAGATCGCTGTATTCGACCTTGGTGGCGGTACATTCGATATCTCTATCCTTGAGCTCGGCGACGGCGTGTTCGAGGTAAAATCAACCGATGGTAACACCCACCTCGGCGGTGATGACTTCGACCACGTGATCATCGACTTCCTCGCCGACGGATTCCAGAAAGAATATAATGTTGACCTCCGTAAAGACCCGATGGCCCTCCAGCGTCTTAAGGAAGCAGCCGAGAAGGCCAAGATCGAGCTTTCAAGCTCAACATCCACGGAAATCAACCTCCCCTATATCATGCCGGTTGACGGTGTGCCCAAGCACCTTGTGACCACACTGACACGTGCAAAATTCGAGCAGCTTGCCGACAAGCTAATCCAGGATTGCGTAGAGCCCTGTAACCGCGCTCTTGCCAACGCCGGCCTCAAGGCTTCGGATATCGACGAAGTGATCCTCGTAGGTGGATCCACCCGTATCCCCGCTATCCAGGAGATCGTGAAGAAAATCTTCGGAAAAGAGCCTTCAAAGGGTGTCAACCCCGATGAGGTGGTAGCCGTAGGTGCAGCCATCCAGGGCGGTGTCCTCTCAGGCGATGTCAAAGACGTGCTTCTGCTTGACGTAGTGCCTCTGTCAGTAGGTATCGAGACTCTCGGCGGCGTGATGACCAAACTTATCGAGGCCAACACCACCATTCCTACCCGCAAGAGCGAGACATTCTCGACAGCAGCCGACA
>CAZBWZ010000202.1:0-3005 GCA_964495725.1 uncultured Bacteroides sp. | reverse complement strand
GGCGCGGCCTACGACCTGCCTATAGCCGTGGGTATGCTCGCGGCCGCGCAGAAGCTCGACATCAAGCTCCCGGGCCGCTACATGATAATGGGCGAGATGTCGCTCGACGGCACCCTCCTGCCCATACGCGGTGTGCTGCCCATGGCCATCAAGGCCCGCGAGCTCGGCTATGACGGCATGATACTGCCCAAGGCCAATGCTGTGGAGGCCGCCACCGTCAACAACATCAAGGTGTATGGCGCGGAGAATCTGCGCGAGGTGGTGGAGCTGCTCGGAGGCGAGTGCTCGATGGAGCCGACGGTGGTCAACACCCGCGAGGAGTTTGCATCGGCGAGCATATCATTTGACGATGATTTCGCCGATGTATGCGGGCAGGAGAATGTCAAGCGCGCCTTTGAGGTGGCTTGTGCCGGTGGGCACAATATACTGCTGGTGGGGCCACCGGGATCGGGCAAGTCGATGATGGCCAAGCGCCTGCCCTCGATAATGCCCCCGCTCACATTGCGCGAGGCCCTGGAGGCTACCAAGATACACTCTGTGGCGGGCACATTGCGCCGGGGCACATCCCTGCTGCCCGTCAGGCCCTTCCGCTCGCCCCATCACACCATATCGCCGGTAGCCCTCGTGGGTGGCGGCAACAATCCCAAGCCGGGCGAGATTTCGCTGGCCCACAACGGTGTGCTGTTTCTCGACGAGTTTCCGGAATTCAGCCGCGGAGTGCTTGAGGTGCTGAGACAGCCCCTCGAAGATCGCACCATCACCATATCGCGCGCTAAATACAGCGTGGAGTACCCGGCCGGATTCATGCTCGTGGCCAGTATGAATCCTTGCCCCTGTGGCTACTATAATCATCCTACCAAGATGTGTACATGCTCTCCGGGTCAGGTCACGAAATATCTCAACAAGATATCGGGTCCGCTGCTCGACCGTATCGACATACAGGTGGAGATTCTGCCCGTGCCCTTCAAGGACCTGTCGGAGCGGCGCACGGGCGAGTCGAGCGCCGATATACGCCGCCGCGTGATCGCGGCCCGCGAGATACAAGACCGCCGGTTTGCCGATGAGCCTGAGGTGCGCTGCAACGCGCAGATGACCAGCCGCCTGATCAAGAAATGGGTGCGTCTTGATGACCAGAGCCGCGACATCCTCGAGAAGGTGATTACCCGCTACGACATGAGCGCCCGTGCCTACGACCGCATACTCAAGGTGGCCCGCACCATCGCAGATCTCGACGGCAGCCCCGACGTGAAGGCCGCCCACATACGCGAGGCCACCGGCTACCGTAACCTCGACCGCTCGTCATGGGGCGTGACGGTGCCCAAATCCATCCCTTTCTGACAGGGAAAGCTGAAGCTTTTCCGCACTCTCAAATACCGCCTGATGCTACCTGCATGTAGCTACTACCCCTATGTCACTCTCCATATTTCCACCAATAGTCCACTCTCAATATATTTGAAATTGCGAGGGAGCTTCAGCTCCCAATTAATATCCCATGACTCACAATCGGCAGACACAGCGGGCCTATTGGCATGATTACCGTCTCCCCGGGCGGTATCTGATCACGCTCTCCAAGGGGGTCGGAATTGCGCCATTCAGCACTATCGATGGCGATTGGAGGCTGCCTGTGGGCACACGGGGCTCATCCTATACACGCTGGTTACCCATCGGTAAGTCGATCGCAGATATGCTCTATCACATAGGCGAGATACATCCGGCACTCCGCACCGAGCAATATACCGTGATGCCCGACCATGTGCATTTCTTATTATGGGTGCAGACCAGTCTTCCCGAGCATCTTGGATCCTATATCGCACGATTCAAGAGTGCAATAAATATCGCCGCTGCGACCGACCACATATTTGAAGAGGGCTACAACGACCAGATCATATCCAACAAACGCTGTCTCCAGACAATATTTGATTACATACGCTCCAATCCTTACCGACTGGCCGTGCGTCACGCCAATCCGGATTTTTTCACCAAGAGAAATGAGCTGGTAATCGGAGACACCAAGTGTCAGGCCTACGGCAATCTCCACTTGCTCAGCAATCCCTTCAAGGATCAGGTAGTGATACACAGGGCCGATACCCCAGAGTTACTCACCGGACACCGGGATGAATGGCTGTATACAGCCTCAAACGGCGGAGTGCTTGTATCACCCTTTATTAGCAAACCGGAGAGGGATGTGCGCCTCGAAGCAGAGGCCTGCGGAGCACGACTCATCCTTATCACCCACGAAGCCTTCGGCGAGCGCTACAAGCCCGCTGCCCATGACTTTGAGCTCTGCGCCACTGGCCGTCTGCTAATCATATCGCTGGGACTCCCGCGGCGCACGCGCCTCAATCGTGCCCTGTGCCTGAAAATGAATGAGCTCGCCCTATACATCGCGGGGAGGAGGGAAAGCTGAAGCTTTCCCGCACTCTCAAATACCGCCTGGTGGGCATCACATGGCGAGGCCTGGTGGGCATCGCATGGTGGTGGTTGATGGGCATCGCATGGCGAGGCCTGGTGGGCATCACATGGTGAGGGCTGGTGGGCATCGCATGGTGGTGGCTGGTTGGCATCGCATGATGGTGGCTGGTGGGCATCGCATGGTGGTGGCTGGTGGGCATCGCATGATGGTGGCTGGTGGCCATCGCTGGGCATCATGTGATGGGGGTGGTGGCCAGATGGGGGGTGTCAGCCCCGTATTTGAGGGTGCGAGGGAGCTTCAGCTCCCGGCCCCCCGCTTCCCCCCGGCAAAAAAAAAGCAGCCCGGCATGGTGTCGGGCTGCGCTTTTTTTATGGGGAGGGGATCAGAGGGTGACGCCGGTCTTGAAGATGGCGATTTCCTTGGCTCCTTCGTTTTCGTGATGCAGACGCTCGCCGTTGCATACGGCTACCACCTTTTCGAAGAGGCGCTCGCAGGCCTCCGTGGCCGGAGTGTCCTCGATGATGGTGCCGGCGTTGAAGTCGATCCAGTTGTGCTTCTTGGCGGCAAGCTGCGAGTTGGTCGAGATCTTCAT
>CAZBWZ010000201.1:0-3006 GCA_964495725.1 uncultured Bacteroides sp. | reverse complement strand
TGCGCGGACCGGTGGCCCTGTGCGAGCACGGTGTGATAAATATGGGTGCGAAGATCTACGGAGGCACCACTATCGGCCCATGGTGCAAGGTGGGCGGCGAACTCAACAATGTGGTGATGCAGGCATATTCCAACAAGGCGCATGACGGATTTCTCGGTAACGCGGTGATCGGAGAGTGGTGCAATCTCGGAGCCGGATGCGTGGCCTCCAACCTCAAGAACGACTACACTGAGATCAAGCTGTGGAATTATCCGCGCCAGCGCTTCCTGAAGACAGGTCTGCAATTCTGCGGTGTGATGATGGGCGACCACACCAAATGCGGCATCAATTCGATGCTCAACACGGCCACGGTGCTCGGTGTGGGTGTCAATATCCATGGCACGGGATTCCCCAGGCCATTTGTGGCGTCGTTCTGCGAGACCGGTGGAGGCGCCTCGGGTTACACCGAGGTGTCGATGACCAAGTTCTTTGATATCGCCTCGCGCATGATGGCGCGCCGGCATGTAGAGCTCACCGATGTCGACCGCCGCATCTTCTACGCCATCCGCGAGCTCGCCGAGCAATACAGATAATCAGCCTGTCAGAGCCTGTACGATAACAGCGGCATCGGGACTAACCCGATGCCGCTGTTATCGTACATTATTATTTTATGAAGGTCACTTTGGCGGATTTTGGGTAGGGGAGAGCGGGCCATAGGGTGGCGATAACTTTGAGGGCGTCGGAGGTGTGGCTGAGGTCGAGGATATAGGCTTCCTTGGCTCCCGGGTAGGGACATCCACATTCGGCATCTGTCATCAAGGGGGAGATGCACGGCAGCTTCTTGATGTATGCGGTGTTGTCACATGCTGTTATGACACACTTGCCGTTGACGTATATCACGTAATCGCCCATCATCTTGCGATAGCGTATCTCGCCGAGAGGTGACAGCGTATCGCATACATAATCAATATATTCTGTTGTACATGCCATGTTACATCAGCGAGAGCGTCGGAGACGCGGGTTGTGGGTTAGTTGCCGAGATTTGACATCCGCATTGTCATGTGGGTAGGCGGGTCAGTAGGCCGTGGCCTTGAGGGCGAGGCCGGTGAGCTCGTGGAGGCCGAATAGCAGGTTCATGACGTGGAGGGCGGTGCCCGCACCGCCCTTGAGCAGGGCGTCCATGATGGCTGTCACCGTGAGCTTGCCGTCGCTCTTGTCAAGATAGATCAGGCACTTGTTGGTGCCCTCTACCTCTTTGGCCGCGGGCTTGTTGTTGACCACGAACACGAATCCGTGGTCGTCGTAATACTCCTCAAACAATCGCGAGAGCAGACCGATGTCGGCCGATGTCTCCAGTGTGACTGTGGCGACAGTGGCACGCTCGTATACCGGCGGCATCGTGGTGAAGCTCAGCTCCACCGGCGGCCCGGGCTGCAGCTCCTGCAACGCGACCGATATCTCGGCGGCGATCTCATCATCGGTCACACCCTTGTCATTGTCGCCCAGACGCGGCAGCGATGCCGAGGCGGTGACCTTCTCCGATAGCATCTCGGCCTTGGCGAGCGGAAGCAGCGCGAGCAGAGTCACGGCAGCCAACGGGTGGGGCAGGATGGCCTTGGTGGCGCCCCTCACCAGTGTCTTACGGTTGAATTCGGGCATACCGTAGACAAATCCGTGCTCCTCGGCCCTGTCAGGCGCCTGCATGTCCACACTCAGGTCTATGACACGCAGCCCATCGGGTATCACACGCTCGTTGAGCCACTCGATGGTCTGATTTCTGTGGCGGAAGATGAAGAGCACGTCGATGGTGTCAAGGTCGGCGGTAGGCGAGAACCGTATGTCGGTCTCGCCTATGAGACCATGGTGTACGTCACACACCCTGCGGCCGGCGCAGCGTGTCGAGTTAATCCAGATGATATCTATGTCGGGGTGATTGATGAGCAGGCGTGTCAGTTCGCCGGCCATAGGGTCAGAGCCCCCGATGATGCCGATCTTTATCATTATGTCAGTCGTGTGTAGGGGTGATTGCCTCGACACCGCGGCGTATGCGGGCTATGGTCTCTTCGCGGCCCAGCAGACGGGTGATGTCAAACATGTGCGGACCTTTGCACTCGCCCACGACAGTGAGGCGGAAGGCGTTCATCACATTGCCCTTGTGCAGGCCGTTGTCATCGATCCATTTCATCACGGCGGTCTCACACTCCTCGCCCCCGAAGTCGCTGACCGACTCAAGCACGCCGATAAGCTGCTCCATCAGCTCGGGGGTGTCTTCTTTCCAGCGTTTCTTGATATCCTTGGGGGCGAATGCCGTGGGACGCTCGAAGAAGAAGTAAGCCTGATCCCAGAGGTCCTTCACGAAATCGATGCGGCCCTTGACCAGACCCACCACGGCGGTGAGATATTCGTCGGAGTATCTGGTGTCATCTACACCATGGGCGCGGAGCATGGGGCGGAACATCGCGGCGAGCTCGGCATCGGGTGTCATCTGCAGATAAGTGTGGTTGAACCACTTGCCCTTCTCAAAGGCGAATTTGGCACCCGACTTGGAGCAGTGGCTCAGCGAGAACTTGCTGATAAGCTCGTCCATGCTCATGATCTCGGTGTCATCGCCGGGATTCCAGCCCAGGAGGGCCAGGAAATTGACCACGGCCTGTGGCAGGTAGCCGCTCTCGCGGTATCCGCTGGAGATGTCACCGCTCTTGGGATCGTGCCATTCGAGAGGAAACACCGGGAAGCCCAGGCGGTCGCCGTCGCGCTTGGAGAGCTTGCCTTTGCCCTCGGGCTTGAGCAGCAGGGGCAGGTGCACGAAGTCGGGCATGGTGTCTTTCCAGCCGAAAGCCTCGTATAGCAGCACGTGAAGCGGGGCCGACGACAGCCATTCCTCGCCGCGTATCACATGCGACACCTTCATCAGGTGGTCGTCCACGATATTGGCCAGGTGGTAGGTGGGGAGGTCGTCGTGGCTTTTGTAGAGCACCTTGTCATCGAGGATGTCGCTCTTGATCACCACCTTGCCGCGTATCAGGT
>CAZBWZ010000200.1:0-3129 GCA_964495725.1 uncultured Bacteroides sp. | reverse complement strand
CAGGTGGAGAATATCAATATCGCGCAGACCATAGCCGTGGGCGACGGAGCCAACGACCTGCCGATGCTGAGCACCGCCGGACTCGGTATCGCGTTTCATGCCAAGCCTAAGGTCAAGGCCACAGCCAAGCAGTCGATCTCTACGATAGGTATCGACGGTGTGCTGTATTTCATCGGCTTCAAGGATTCCTTTATCCAGGAAGCCGACGCGCAATGCGCGGAGCAGAATATCTGATCAGGTTGCAGGTGGACATCCACTATCACTTGCTGCCGATTCAGGCGGAATATATGACCACCGGTGTAAGGTAAAAAAGATAATGAAAGAAAAAGAGAGAATTACAGGAGCCGAGGCGGTGATGCGCTCGCTCATTAATGAAGGTGTCAGCCGAGTGTTCGGTTATCCGGGCGGGTCAATCATGCCGGTCTACAATGCCCTTTATGACCACCGTGACGAGGTGGTGCATGTGCTCACACGTCACGAGCAGGGAGCCATACACGCTGCCCAGGGCTACGCACGTGTGACTGGGGCACCCGGTGTAGTGTTCACCACATCCGGTCCCGGCGCCACCAATCTTGTCACCGGTATAGCCGATGCCCTGGCCGACTCTACCCCTCTCGTGATAGTGACCGGGCAGGTGGATGCGGGATTGCTCGGCTTCGATGCTTTTCAGGAGACCGATGTGGTCGGTGTCACCCTCCCTGTGGCGAAATGGAGCTGTCAGATATGGCGTGCCGATGAGGTGGGCGCTGCTGTGTCCCGTGCCTTTCATATAGCACGCACAGGTCGTCCGGGTCCGGTGATTCTCGACATCACTGTCAATGCACAAAACGAATTCACCGACTATGCGTACAGGCCATGTGAGGGTATACGCTCATACGATCCCGTGCCCGAGCCGGATGCAACGGCAATCAAAGAGGCCGCTGCCCTTATCAACGAGAGCCGCCGTCCGTTGCTTATCGCCGGACAGGGTGTGACTATCAGCTCGGCCGAGGATGCTCTGAGACACCTTGCTGAAAAAGCCGATATACCGGTGGGACTCACCCTGATGGGACTGTCGGCCATGCCCACCGGCCACAGGCACAACCGCGGCATGGTGGGTATGCACGGGCGTATGTCGCTGAATGTAAATACTAACCGTGCAGATCTGATAGTGGCTGTGGGTATGCGCTTTGATAATCGTGTCACAGGGACCCCGGCCTGCTACGCTCCTGATGCAAAAGTCGTGCATATCGATATTGACGGTACGGAGTTTGACAAGATCATCAAGGCCGATGTAAAGATTCACGGCGATGCCGCCCGGGTGCTGACAGAGTTGTTGCCGCTGGTCAGGGAGGCTTCACATCCCGATTGGCTCGCTGAATTCGACCGTATCGATGCCGATGAACGGCGGCTCGTAATAGACCCGGAGCTGCATCCCGGCGACGGAGCGCCAATGACAATGGGCGAGGTGGTGAACGAGGTGAGAAGACAGTCACCGGATAATACTGTGGTGGTGACTGATGTCGGGCTCAACCAGATGATGGCGGCCAGATACAGCAAGTTCGTGAATCCGCGTTCGATTGTGACATCGGGTGGCCTGGGCACTATGGGCTACGGTCTGCCGGCTGCCATCGGGGCCAAGATGGGCTGCAGTGACAGCGAGGTAGTGCTCTTTGTTGGTGACGGCGGCCTGCAGATGACCATTCAGGAGCTCGGCACAATCCTTGAAAACGGCACTGCCATAAAGATCGTGCTTCTCAACAATAATTTTCTGGGCAACGTGCGCCAGCTGCAGTCCGTGGCCTACGGCGGCCGCTTCTCAGCCACTCCGCTCGTGAATCCTGACTTTGTGGCTATTGCGAGGGCATACGGTATCCAGGCCGAAAATGTAGCCAACCGTCGAGACCTGGTGCCGGTGGTGGGCAGGATGCTCGCGTCGGACAGCAGCTATCTGATCAACGTCAATATCGATGAAAATGATATGGTGTTCCCGATGATGAAGGATAGCGTGGATAATATAATGATAAATCTCAACGAGATGTATAATATAGACCAATGAATGTATGACTAAGGAGAAGCAACTCTATACCATCGCTGTATTTTCTGAGAATCAGGTGGGTATACTCAATCAGATTACCATTATATTCACACGTCGCGGTCTGAATATCGAGAGTCTGTCTGTGAGCCCTTCGTCGATCGAGGGAGTGCATAAGTTCGTGATCACGTGCAAGAGTGATGAGGAGATGATGCGCAGGGTGGTGCGTCTCATCGAGAAACGTGTCGATGTGCTCCGCGCGTATCTGTATACCGATGAGGATATCGTGTATCAGGAGGTGGCACTCTATAAGGTGCCGGTGGAGCAACTTCTCGACCACACTAACGTAGAGAGGATAATCAGGAGCCATAACGCGCGTATCCTGGAAATAACACGCGAACATGTGGTGATAGAGAAGACCGGACATACCGACGAGACAAAAAAATTATTCGACGAGCTCAAGAATTACGGCATACTGCAATTCGTGAGGTCTGGCCGTGTGGCCGTGACACGCTCAAAGGAAGAAAAACTCACTCAATTTCTGGAGGAGCGTAAATGACATTGCTATGGTTTATTCTCGGCGTGGCCGCCGGGGCTGCCATTATATGGATGATGAAGGGTGGCGAGCTGCGGGCTGTCACCGGCCGTCTGGCCGATGCGTTGTCGCGTATAGATGAATACCGCAGCGCCTTGGAACATGAGCGGGCAAGGTCACGTCAGGCGATTGACGACAATAACCGCCAATGGCAGATGCGCCTCGATTCAGTGAAGGACGAGCTGATGCGCTCGCAGGCCGATGCCCTGGCCGAAAGGCAGGCTCGGTTGCAGGACACCAACAGGATGCAGATGAATGACCTGCTGCAGCCCATACAGCGTAAGTTCGCCGAATTCCAGCAGGCTCTCGAGGCCAGCCGCACACAGAGCGAGGTAGACAAGCGGGCCCTGCAGGCCACATTCGAGTCTACACTGCGGCTATTCTCGCAGCAGCAGGAGCAGGCTGTGGGGCGCATTTTAGATGCCACCGAGAGGATAGGGGATGAGGCCGGCAATCTAACACGCGCGCTCAAGAGCGATACCAAGCGGCAGGGCAACTGGGGTGAGATGGTGCTGGAGAC
>CAZBWZ010000199.1:0-3152 GCA_964495725.1 uncultured Bacteroides sp. | reverse complement strand
ATTCAACGGGCCGCGCGGGCGGCGAGGTCTCAGAGGGAGACCTCGCCGCAGAGGGCGGTATTGAGATAGCGTCTCACGGCCTTGGGCGAGAGGCCGATGCCGAATAGAAACATCAGCTTGGTGATGGCCGCCTCAAAGGTGATGTCATGGCCGGGTATCACACCCAGCGACGTGAGCGAGCCGGCCCCGTGATAGCGGTGGGCGTCGACGGCTCCGTTGCTGCATTGAGTGACGTTGATGATCACTATATCGCGCTCCACTGCCTCGCGCAGCAGATCGGTGAACCAGGCGCTGGTGGGTGCGTTGCCCGCGCCGAAGGTGCGCAATACTATGCCCTTGATACCGGGAGTGTCAAGCTGATGGCGCAGGGTGGCCTCGCTGATGCCCGGAAACAGGTCGATGGACATCACCGACGGATCCATGTCGTAGCGCGGATTCAGCGGGCGCTGCAGGGCGGTGTGCGTGAGCGCGTCATTATCAAAGGTGATGCCCAGGCCTATCTTGGCCAGGGCAGGATAGTTGTTGCTCTTGAAAGCGTTGAAATTGTCGGCGCTGCGCTTGGTGGCCCGGTTGCCGCGCCAGAGGTAATTCTCAAACAGGATGGCCACCTCCTGCACCATGGGGTGGCCCTTGGCGTCGGTCGCGGCGGCGATCTGCAGCGCCGTGATCAGATTTTCCTCGCCATCGGTACGCACCTCGCCGATGGGCAACTGTGAACCGGTGATTATCACCGGCTTATGCAGATTCTCAAGCATGAACGACAGGGCCGAGGCAGTATATGCCATGGTGTCGGTGCCGTGAAGCACCACGAATCCGTCGTAGCTGTCGTAATTGTCGGCGATATGGCGTGTGATCTGCTGCCAGTGACTGATATCCATGTCCGACGAATCGATAGGATCGTCGAACTGGATATTGTCGATGACATAATCGAGCATCTTCACCTTGGGCACGTTCTCCATCAGGTGGTCGAAGTTGAACGGACGCAGCATCTTGGTGTCGGCATCCTCGATCATGCCTATGGTGCCACCGGTGTATATTATCAGGATATGGGGTTTCATGACATCAGCCGATTTTCACGCCCGGCACCACAGGAGCCGACGGAGAGATGAGCACGAGCGATCCGTCGGCATTCTCGGCCGACAGAATCATGCCCTGGGATGTGATGCCCTTGAGCTTGCGCGGCGGCAGATTGGCGATGAAGCACACCTGCTTGCCCACCAGATCCTCGGGATTGTAGTATTTGGCTATGCCCGACACGATGGTGCGCTTCTCCAGACCGTCGTCGATAAGGAATTCGAGCAGCTTGTCGGCCTTCTTCACCTTACGGCACTCGAGCACGGTGCCCACGCGCAGGTCACACTTCATGAATGTGTCGAAGTCAACATCGGCGACCTGGGGCTGGGCCTTGAAGTTGGCGAGCTCGTTGGCGCGGCGGCTCTCCTCGAGCTTGCGCACCTGGGCCTCGACTGCCTCGTCCTCGATCTTGTCGAAGAGCAGCACCGGCTCGCCCAGCTCGATGCCGGCTGCCACGATGTCGGTGTCGCCCAGCATCTGCCAGTCGATATGGTCGAGACCGAGCATCCTGACCAGGGTCTCAGACATAAACGGCAGCATGGGGGCGAACGCGATGGCCAGGTCGGCGCACACCTGCAGGGCCACGTTGAGCACGGTGGCGGTGCGGCCCATATCTGTCTTGGCTGTCTTCCAGGGCTCTGTCTCCTGCAGATAGCGGTTGCCGGCGCGGGCTATCTCCATGGCCTTGACGGAATATTCGCGGAAATGGAATGTCTCGAGGCAATCGGTGATCTCCTGCTTGAGCGCGGCGATCTCGGCAAAGAGGGCGCGGTCGGTGTCGTTATACTCCTCGGGCACGGGCACCACGCCGCCGAAATACTTATGGGTGAGCACCACGGCGCGGTTGACGAAATTGCCGAGCGTGGCCACCAGCTCGCTGTTGTTGCGGGTCTGGAAATCGCGCCATGTGAAGTCGTTGTCCTTGGCCTCGGGGGCATTGGCCGTGAGCACGTAGCGCAGCACATCCTGCTTGCCCGGAAACTCGCGCAGATATTCGTGGAGCCACACGGCCCAATTGCGCGAGGTGGATATCTTGTCGCCCTCGAGATTGAGAAATTCGTTGGCCGGCACATTGTCGGGCAGCTGGAAGCCGTCGCCGTAGGCCATGAGCATGGCCGGGAACACGATGCAGTGGAATACGATATTGTCCTTGCCGATGAAGTTGATGATGCGTGTCTCGGGGTCTTTCCACCAGGTCTGCCATGTGTCGGGCAGCAGCTCCTTGGTGTTGGAGATATATCCGATGGGGGCGTCAAACCACACATAGAGCACCTTGCCCTCGGCGCCCTCGACTGGCACGGGCACACCCCACTTGAGGTCGCGGCTCACGGCACGCGGCTGCAGCCCCAGGTCGAGCCACGACTTACACTGGCCGTAGACATTGGTCTTCCACTCCTTGTGGCCGTCGAGTATCCAGCTGCGCAGGGCCTCCTCGTACTGGTCGAGCGGCAGGTACCAGTGTGTGGTCTCCTTGAGGGTGACGGGGGCGTCGGTGAGGGCCGAACGCGGGTTGATGAGGTCGGTGGCGTTGAGCGATGTGCCGCAGGCCTCGCACTGGTCGCCGTAGGCGCGCTCGTTGCCGCAGTGGGGGCACGTGCCTACCACGTATCTGTCGGCGAGAAACTCGCCGGCCTGCTCGTCGTAGGGCTGCAGCGATGTCTTCACCACAAACTTGCCGTTGTCGTAGAGGCGGCGGAAGAATTCGGAGGCTGTCTGGCCGTGTATGTCGGAGGTAGTGCGCGAATATACGTCGAACGACACGCCGAGCTCCTCAAACGAATCCTTGATTATCTTGTGATAACGGTCTACTATATCCTGCGGAGTCACCCCCTCCTTGCGTGCCTTAAGGGTGATGGGCACGCCGTGCTCGTCGCTGCCGCCCACCATCAGCACGTCGCGTCCCTGCAGACGCAGGTAGCGGGCGTAGATGTCGGCAGGCACGTAGACACCGGCGAGATGTCCGATATGCACCGGGCCGTTGGCATAAGGGAGAGCGGTAGTGATGAGAGTGCGCTTATATTGCTTTTCCATATTACTAATGTTATTTTTCTGCAAAGATACACATTTTTCTCCAACAC
>CAZBWZ010000198.1:0-3154 GCA_964495725.1 uncultured Bacteroides sp. | reverse complement strand
CGGAGGCTCCGCAGCCCCGGCTATCGAGCTCATCTACGTATTCGCCAACAAGCTGGGCGACGTGGAGCTCGAATGTGACATGAAGGCTGTGGGCGAGATACGCTCGCGTCTGCTCGACGCCCGCAAGTCGCTCGCCGCATACGACCTGCACAAGGATGACATGCAGCGTCCGTTTGACCCGCTCACCGATGTGCTCCCCGCCGAGATCGACGCCCTCTTCGACAAGGCCATCGAGGCTGCCAAAGCCGGCGACGAGGACACATTGCTCGACGCCTGTCATGCTATCGAGGCATATTTCGGATTTCCCAAGCCCAACGAAATCGTGAAGAATGCCGAGGTGCCCGGCGGCATGTACTCCAACATGGTGGCACAGCTCAAGGCTCTCGGAGCCAGCGAGCTGCTCGAAGACTCGATGAAGCTCATCCCGATGGTGCGCCGCGACGCCGGTCTGGTGCCGCTGGTGACCCCTACCAGCCAGATTGTGGGTGCCCAGGCCGTAAACGTCGCCATCGACCGCAAGAAAGGCAATCCAGAATACACCAACCGCTCCAACCAGTTCATCTCGCTCGTCAAGGGTGAGTACGGCCACACTCCGGTGCCAGTGGACCCGGCTTTCCGCGAGAAGATCACAGGCGACCCCACCGAGAAGCCCTACGACGTAAGCTCGTATAAGAAGCCCGAGAATCCCGTGCTCGAAGATCTCGGCGGAGTCACTCTCGCCACCAACGACGAGGAGCTGCTGCTGCTTGAGCTGCTGCCCCTCGTGGCAAAGGGTTTCCTGCGCAAGCGCCGCGAGGAGGAATATCAGGCCGCAGCACCCGCGCCAGCCCCTGAGGCTGCTCCAGCTGCTGCTCAGGAGCCCATAACCGGTCCTACAGTCGATGCTATGATGGGCGGCAAGGTGATCGAGATCTGCGTTAAGCCCGGCGATGTGATCAAGAAAGACGACGTGCTGCTCGTATACGAGGCTATGAAGATGCAAAACGACATCTATTCTCCGATAGCGGGCACCGTCAAGCGCGTGCTCGTTAAGGAAGACCAGATCGTGGCCACTGACCAGCCCCTCGTCGAGTTTGAATAATCTTTTGTAACAACCGCCGGTTTACGGCACAATGAATATACGTAAGGATTCAAGCGCGGACATGTGATGTCTGGTGGCTGTATCCTTACGTTTTTTATTATTATCATGAATATTGTAGTACTTGATGGATACGTCGCCAATAGCGGCGATCTGAGCTGGGATGAGCTCTCCCAATCAGGCGACCTCACGGTCTACGACCGCACCGCCCCCGACCAGGTGGTGGAGCGCGCTCTTGAAGCCGAAGCAATCTTCACCAACAAGGTAGTGATCGACAAGGATATAATAGCCCGCCTCCCCGACCTGCGGTTTATCGGAGTGCTCGCCACCGGCTATAATAATGTGGATATACATGCAGCCCGCGAAGCCGGCATCACGGTGTGCAACGTGCCGGCCTACAGCACAGAGGCAGTGGTGCAGACCATCTTCGCCCACCTGCTCAATATCACCAACCGGGTGCAGGAGCACACCGACAGCGTGAGACGCGGCGACTGGACAGCCTGCGCAGATTTCTGCTATCGCCTCGGCTCCATCACCGAACTATCGGGGCTTACCATGGGCATCTACGGTCTTGGGAATATCGGCAAGCGCGTGGCCTGCGTGGCCCATGCATTCGGCATGGAGGTGATCGCCCTCACTACCAAGATGCAATGGGAGCTACCGGAATACATCACCCCGGTCAGCGACCACGACCTTTTCGCCAAGAGTGATGTGCTGGTGCTGTGCGCGCCTCTCACTCCCGACAACACCGATTTCGTCAATGCCGACACCCTATCGCTGATGAAGCCTACGGCCATCGTGATCAACACGGCCCGCGGAGGCATGGTGGATTCGCAGGCGCTGGCCCGCGCTCTCGATGAGGGACGCATCGCCGCCGCCGGCATCGATGTGCTGGTCAATGAGCCCCCTATGGCCTCCGAACCGCTGCTCACGGCCCGCAACTGCTACATCACACCCCACTACGCATGGCAGAGCGATGCGGCGCGCCGCCGTCTGCTCGACATCTCGGCATCCAATCTCAAGGCCTTTATAGGCGGAAAACCGGTCAATGTAGTAAACTGATATGAAGATCCGCAATATTTCCATCATCGCTTTATTGGCCGTGGCGATACTGACTGTGTCGACCTATTCCAAGGTCCCGGCCCGCAAGGGCCTGCCGGTAGGTGGCACCAAGGCTACGGCTGTGGATCTGGGGCTCAGCGTGAAGTGGGCCGACCACAATCTCGGAGCATCACGCGCCACCGACTACGGCAAGTATTTCGCATGGGGTGCCCTGCGTCCGGCGGCTGAGTACACCGATACTCTGTGTCCTACCTGGCAACGCAACTTCGATTACCGGGAGGTCGCCGCCGATACCCTCTACGATGCCGCCACAGTGGCATGGGGTCCTGAATGGAGACTGCCCACAAGCTCGGAGCTCAAGGCACTGATCGACAGCTGCACCTGGACAGCCGCCACAGTGTCGGGCATCAAGGGCTATCGTGTGACCGGTCCGTCTGGAAAACACATATTCCTGCCCTCAGCCGGATACAAGGTAGGCAAGACAGTGTTGTTTGGCGGCTCCGAGGGCATGTATTGGTCAGCCGAACCCATAGGCACGCGCCTGGCCGGCATACTGATGTTCGACACCGCCGAACCCATGTGGTCCAACTTCTCCCGCTCCTCCGGCCTCCCCATCCGTCCAGTCACCCCCTGACCCGACGCTCAGTCGAGCCATTCAATCTGGGCGCCATAGATGGCGGCGGGGCGGCGGGGGATGATGGATAGGCGTAGGAAACGCCAGGGCGAGCGGTTCACGATCTCCGCGCGGTGACATGCCGAGGAGACGATCAGGTGCCAGCAGGCAAGACTGTTGGCCCCGTATACATTGACCGACAGGCTGTCGGGCTCTCCGTCATGCCACACCGTGACACTGCGTATTATCTTGGGTGTAAACGTCTTGGTGAGTTTTATCGGGCGTGTCACCAGCACACTGCCAGCCTTGGCGGCTGTTTGCGGCGCGAGGCACACCACATCGCCGGTCGATGTCTGTATCAGCGTCCGCCCCGTGACAAGCGGCAACGCCGCCGTCCTCCA
>CAZBWZ010000197.1:0-3203 GCA_964495725.1 uncultured Bacteroides sp. | reverse complement strand
CTGATGCTCGCCGTAGACTCGCGCCGCGTGCTGCAAGAGAGCTACGACATGGCCGCATATACCCACGACCTCTATGTCAAGCAACAACAGCTCGGCGCCGCCTCAGACTTCGATGTGCTCCGCACCTCCGTGGCGATGAAAAACATAGAGCCCAGCCTGCTTCAGGCCGACATTGCCATAAAGCAGGCCAAGCTGCAGCTCAGGATACTCACCGGCATGGACGGCGACACCGACTTTGACATCACCGGCACCCTGTCTGATTACGAAAAGACAATGTACGACGACGT
Source organism: uncultured Bacteroides sp. (assembly GCA_964495725.1). Classification (GTDB taxonomy): domain Bacteria; phylum Bacteroidota; class Bacteroidia; order Bacteroidales; family Muribaculaceae; genus CAG-873. The sequence goes on along the minus strand of CAZBWZ010000197.1, from coordinate 2,916 downwards.
GCTCTCGATCAATCCCGACTACAGCGCCAACACCTCGCTCGTGCTCTTCGACATACAGACACGCCAGCTGCAGCAGGCCGTGAAGATCGAGAAGGCCTCGCTATACCCTACCCTGGCCGCCACATTCAACTACAACTGGACATCATCCACCAACGGCTCGCCATTCACGTTCCGCTGGACACCGTATTCAATGGCCGGCCTGTCGCTCAACGTGCCCATATTCACCGGCGGCAAGCGCTACGCACGCATCAAGCAGAGCGAGATACAGCTCGGCGAAGCCGAATACACGCGCCTCAACCTGGAGCGCAACGTGGCCATGCAGGTCGATCTGGCCGTAGACAACATCAAGCTCAACGTGGGCCAGATAGCATCGAGCTCGGAGAGTGTCAACCAGGCCACGCGCGCCCACGACATCCAGGTCAAGAGCTTCAACATCGGAGCCACATCCTATCTCAACCTCCGCGACTCAGAGCTCGCCCTCACACAGTCGCAATTAGCCTACTACCAATCCGTCTATAATTATCTCGTGGCCCGCAGCCAGCTCGAATACCTGCTGGGCACCGCCGCGCCGGTCACCGAATATCAAAGAAAAAGAAACTAACCCCTACTCCCCCGATACAGACAAATGAAACACAGCACCTACGCCGCCCTCGCCGCCCTCGCTATCATCGCATCGGCCTGCTCGGGCAATAAAGAAGAAGAGAACCAGAACACCGACGCTGCCGCCGTGGAGACCGAGCTGCCCAGAGTGGAGCTCGGCGTGGCTTCGCGCCGCGATGTAGACCAGACTAAATCGTACACCGCCACGGTAGAGGCCGACAACACCAACAACATATCACCCTCCACCCCAAACCGTATCAAGACAATCACCGTGGATGTGGGCGACAAGGTGGCCCGCGGACAGACAGTGGCCACTCTCGACCGCTCGAATATCGACCAGGTGAAGATACAGCTCGACAACGCCACACGCGAATACAACCGCGCCAAGCAGCTGCTCGAGATCGGATCGGGCACACAGATGCAGGTCGATGCCTACAAGACACAGGTCGACGGCCTGCGCACACAATACAACAACCTGATGGAGAACACCGTGCTGGTATCGCCCATCAGCGGCGTGGTCACCGCCCGCAATTACGACCCGGGTGACATGACCGGCAATCTGCCCGTGGTGACCGTGGGACAGATACAGCCCAACGTGAAGGTGATGGTCAGCATCTCCGAAAACGACTACGAGGCCATAAAGCGCAACATGCCCGTGACAGTGACCTTCGACGCCTTCCCCGACGAGGAATTCCGCGGACACGTGTCGCGTATCTATCCCACCGTCGACCCCGCCACACGCACATTCCAGACCGAGATACTCATCAGCAACGCCTCAGGCAAGATCATGCCGGGCATGTTTGCCCGCGTGGATGTCAACCTGGGCTCGCAGTCGCATATCGTGGTGCCCGACCGCGCCGTGGTCAAGCAGACCGGCTCGGGCAACAAATACGTCTATGTCTACCGCAACGGCGCCGTGGAGTATATCCAGGTAGAGACCGGACAGCGTCTGGGCGACGCCTACGAGCTGATCTCGGGCCTCGCCGACGGCGACTCGGTGGTGATCACCGGCCAGAACGCCCTGCACGACGGGGCCAAGGTGAAGCCCGTATACCGCAAGTGACGGCCCCTGAGCGATTCACACTAATCCCTACTTAACTTCTAATCCCCTTATAGCATGAGTCTATACGCAAGCGCGGTGAAGCGCCCCATCATGACCACCCTGTGCTATGTGGCCGTGGTGATCCTGGGTCTCTTCTCGCTTTATACACTGCCAATCGACCTCTTCCCGGATATCGAGACCAACACCATCATGGTGATGACGGCGTATCCGGGTGCGGCCGCACAGGATATCGAGCAGAACGTGACCCGTCCGCTCGAAAACGTGCTCAACTCCGTGGAGCACCTCAAGCACATCACCTCACAGTCGCGTGAGAATATATCCGTCGTGACACTCGAATTTGAATACGGCTACGACATCGACGTGCTCACCAACGATGTGCGCGACAAGCTCGACATGGTGGCCTCGTCGCTGCCCGACGAGGCCGAAAATCCGATAATCTTCAAGTTCTCGACCGACATGATCCCCATCCTGCTGCTCTCGGCCGAGGCCACCGAGAGCATGCCCGGTCTCTACAAGATACTCGACGATGTGGTGGCCAATCCCCTGGCGCGTATCGACGGTGTAGGCTCGGTGAGCATCTCCGGCGCGCCCAAGCGCGAGATACACATATACGTCGACCCCAACCGCCTCGAAGCCTACAATCTCACCGTAGAGACCATATCGCAGCTCATCGCCGCCGAAAACCGCAATATCCCCGGCGGATCATTCGACATCGGCTCAAATACCTACTCGATGCGAGTGCAGGGCGAATTCGAGTCGGCCGACCAGATCAAGGACATCGTGGTGAGCAACTATGGCGGACGCACCATATATCTCAAGGATGTGGCCCGCATCGACGACTCGCTCGAAGAACGCACCCAGCAGACCTACAACAACGGTGTGGCCGGCGCCATGATCGTGGTGCAGAAGCAGAGCGGCGCCAACTCGGTGGAGATCTCCGACCAGGTGCATAAGATGCTCCCCACCCTGCAGAAGCGTCTCCCCTCCGATGTCAAGCTCGGTGTCATCGTCGACACCTCCGACAATATCCGCAACACCATCGCGTCGCTGGTCGAGACGGTGCTCTACGCCCTGCTCTTCGTGATGCTCGTGGTGTTCTTCTTCCTGGGACGCTGGCGTGCCACCATGATCATCGTGGTCACCATCCCTATCTCGCTCATCGCTTCGTTCATCTACCTGGCCGTCACCGGCAACTCGCTCAATATCGTGTCGCTCTCGGCGCTGTCAATCTCTATCGGTATGGTGGTGGACGA
>CAZBWZ010000196.1:0-3220 GCA_964495725.1 uncultured Bacteroides sp. | reverse complement strand
TGATACCGAAGATCGACAATGCCCTGGCATCGCTCGATTTGGGTGTCGCATCGGTGAGGATATGCCATAGCTCCGACCTGCTCACGGGCAGCGGCACGTCAATACGCAAAGACGCGGACCCATGCTGACCTCGGCCACAGATCTGCTGATGCGCCTCATCGCTGCACCATCGGTGTCACGCGACGAAGCGGCGACCGCGGATATTATTTACGGCTATCTTGCCGACAACGGCGCCGATCCACAGCGTATCCACAATAATGTGTGGGCTCTGGCTCCCGGCTATGATCCGGCCCGGCCTACCCTGCTGCTTAATTCACATCACGACACGGTCAAGCCGTCGCCGTCATACTCGTTTGACCCCTTCACGCCCCAGCTCCGCGACGGCCGTATCTACGGACTCGGCAGCAATGATGCCGGGGCGTCGGTGGTGTCGCTGATTTCGGTATTCCTGACTCTGCGCGAGGCCGCCCTGCCCTTCAATCTTATGTTGGCCATCACGGCCGAGGAGGAGGTGTCGGGCGAAAAGGGCATGCGTGCGCTGTTGCCTCACCTTGACGTACAGGGCATACGCATCGACGCCGGTATCGTGGGCGAACCCACGGGCATGCAGCCCGCCGTGGCCGAACGTGGTCTGGTGGTGCTCGACTGCACGGCCCGCGGTGTGGCCGGCCATGCGGCCCGCAACGAGGGTGTCAACGCCCTCTACATTGCCTTGGAGGACATCACCCGGCTGCGCTCGCTGCGCTTTCCGCGCGAGAGCGCTACCCTCGGGCCAGTCAAGATATCGGTGACGCAAATCGAGGCCGGCCGGCAGCACAATGTGGTGCCCGACATCTGCAAGTTTGTGGTGGACGTGCGCACCACCGATGCCTATACCAACGAAGAGACAGTGCGGCTCATAGCCGAGGCCATCGACAGCGAGGCCGCGCCCCGCTCAACACGTATCCGCGCATCGGTCATCGATACGGTCCATCCGTTAGTGGCGGCCTCCGTCGCTCTCGGCGGCGTGCCCTTTGTGTCGCCCACTACATCAGACATGGCGCTGATGCACTCTTTCCCCACCCTCAAGATCGGCCCGGGACAGTCGGCCCGCAGCCACACCGCCGACGAATTTGTGGAAGTCGCCGAGATAGCATCGGCGATCGACATCTATACCAAAATCATCACCTCGCTAAATAATATCTGATATGAAACTATGGGACAAGGGCTTCGAGCCCGACAAGATGATAGAGAATTTTACAGTAGGACAGGATCGCGAACTCGACCTGCGCCTGGCCCGCTATGATGTGGAGGGCTCAAAGGCCCACATACGTATGCTGCAGAAGATCGGTCTGCTCAAGGCTGACGAACTCGACACACTGCTGGCTGCCCTCGATGAGATCGCCGCTACCATAGAGCGGGGTGAGTTTACAATCGATGAGGGCATCGAGGATGTACATTCGCAGGTGGAGCTGATGCTTACGGCCAAGCTCGGCGACATGGGCAAGAAGATACACTCGGGGCGCTCGCGCAACGATCAGGTGCTCGTAGACCTCAAGCTGTTTCTGCGCGACGAGATCAAGCGCATCGCCGTTGCGGTGAATCATCTCTTCGACCGTCTCATCAGCCTCAGCGACACCTACAGCGATGTGCTGATGCCGGGCTACACCCATCTGCAGGTGGCCATGCCGTCGTCATTCGGTCTGTGGTTCGGAGCCTACGCCGAGTCGCTTGTCGATGACCTGCAGATGCTGGCAGGCGCGTATGCTGTCGCCAACCAGAATCCGCTTGGTTCGGCCGCAGGCTACGGTTCGTCGTTCCCGCTCGACCGCGAGATGACCACCCGCCTGCTACATTTCGCTGATATGCACGTCAATGTGGTCGCCGCCCAGAAGAGCCGTGGCAAGACCGAGCGCGCTCTGGCCATGGGCATCGGCGCCATCGCCTCCACCCTGAGCCATTTCGCCATGGATGTGTGTATGTGGATGTGCCAGAATTTCGGCTTCGTATCTTTCCCCGACGAGTTCACCACGGGCTCAAGCATAATGCCCCATAAGAAGAATCCAGATGTGTTTGAGATAATGCGCGGCAAGTGCAACCGCCTGCAGTCGGTGCAGAACGAGATAGCGCTGCTCACGGCCAATCTCCCGCTGGGCTACAACCGCGACCTGCAGCTGCTCAAGGATATCATCTTCCCCGCTACCACCGAGATGGTGGAATGTCTGGATATGTGTGATTTCATGTTGCAGCACATACGTGTCAACAAACACATACTCGATGACCCGCGCTACGACTATCTCTTCACCGTAGAGGATGTCAACCGCATGACCCTCGCCGGCACGCCCTTCCGCGAGGCATACCGCACCGTCGGTATGCAGGTGCAGCGGGGCGAGTACAAGCCCACGCGCTCGGTGAACCACACCCATATCGGCAGCATCGGCAACCCCTCCAACGACCGCATCATCCTTAAGATGCAGTCCGTGATGCAGAAATTCGGCCTCTGACCCTCACGCAGAGGATCAGAGGATTTCTTTATCCCATGCCTGTTGAATGTCTCACGCAGAGGCGAAGAGAATTTTCTATATTCCACGCCTGTTGACTGTCTCACGCAGAGGAGCCGAGGGGCAGAGAAAGGCTTATATCATACTGGATGTCACTATCCTCACCCCGGAGGGGGCAATTGCTCGGTTGAAAATTTCGAGGCTCGCCAGAGACCGCCACGTACACAACTATATGCAACCGCTCCGCGGTAGGCATGGCGGCCTATCATCACAGATCCCCGGAGGGGATACATTTTGTTAGCTGGTGGTTGGCGACGTCAGGAGCCTACCACCGGTATCTTAATCCCCATCTCCACCAACCACGGAGTGGTTGCATATTTCACAACATCACGCTATGCCTCACCTATTAACTTGTTTTTTGCGAGGCCTTGGCCCCGGTTTTTGCGCGTTTCTTTTACGTTTTCGCGTGTGACAAGATCGCCATCAGTCCACACCTAACGCTGTCCGGGGGACCTGTCTCTGCCCTATGCGTGCGACCTCGGAATTGAAAAAGATTCCGTAGGCAGATCGGTTGGCTCTGGCGAGCCGACGCCGGTACTAAGCAGATGCCACGCAGGATTTTTTTGATCTCAAAATGAATGTGCAATATATCTTTATGTCTTAGCAACTCTCCCTTTTGGAGGCCTGTACTGGGGGCTTTAGTTTCAGCATTATATTTGTGTAATTCAGAATATTGTATT
>CAZBWZ010000195.1:0-3237 GCA_964495725.1 uncultured Bacteroides sp. | reverse complement strand
CATAAGCGCGGCAGAGGAGAAAGGTCTTAAAAAAGGTCTGGAGCAAGGCCGGGAATAGAGGGCAATAGGGATTGCCCGTGAATTAAAGACCCTCGGTATGTCGCCAGAAGAAATTGCCTTGGCAACCGGTCTGTCCATATCTGAGATAATCAAACTTTAACCTTAATACCATAAATATTTAATTATGAAAAGACTGTTTTTTATAGTTGTCGGATGTATGGTTGCCATACTGTCGGCATCCGCTCAGGATTTTCCGGATTTAAGCTGGATGGAAAATGCACCTGACAGATACCTTCCGAAGATGACCCAGGTGATAATTTCCGCTGACTCACCCTGCAATAAGGATGGCGAGGCTTTCAAGGATTTTATCCCGCGCTTCCGCAAAGACAAGGCATTCCGTGACTCACGTGTAAAATTCTCTGACGAATTCTACAAGATGAACTTCGACATGCTGGCCTACTGGAACGATGGCAACGGCTATGCTGTGCTGAAAGCCGTGAAGAAGAATCTGAGGTGTGACAAGTCATACGGCACCTGGTATAATGTCTCGGCTGACGAGGTGTGCTTCCGTTACGAAGATGTGCTGCCTTGCGTCGATGCCGGAGGTAGTAGTTTGTCTGTCCGTTTCCAAAGAATAGACGGAAAATGGTACTGCACCGGTGTTATGGCAGCCGGCTGATATAAATACAAGATAGACAGCAACAGTCTCTTTCAATGCTCTGTAATGGTGGCAAGGAGACTGTTGCTGTTTTGATAAAAAAGATGTGTATTAAGGTGTTGCGGCGATGAAATATTGGGGAGGGGTTAAATTACAGTTACGAAAAAGTCACAATAATGTGTCACGTTTTTATCTTAAAGAAAAAATTGATAAATTTGCAAAGGAAAAATGTATTTTGATACATTCTCAAACCAATCTTTATCGTAAACCTTAGGTAAAAAATGACATCAGCACCGATATCAGGTAAAATATTGTTGGTCGATGACGACGAATATATCACCGATCTTCTCAAATTCAATCTTGAATCTGAGGGCTTTGGTGTGGATGTGGTAAAAGACGCACGTAAGGTGTCGTTTGACATTCTCGGTGACTACCGTATGCTGATAGTCGATGCCATGCGGCAGGAATATACCGGTCTTGACCTCTGTAACGACATAAAGACCAACCCAGGCACATCCTCTGTGCCTGTGCTGCTGTGTACATCGCGCGAAGACGAAGACCTTATAATAGAGGCTTTTGACAACGGAGCCGAAGATTTCATGTCTAAGCCTTTCTCTCTGCGCGAGCTCATAGCGCGAGTAAAGGCCATATTGCGCCGCCATCCCATGGCGGCTCCGGCTGACAAGCCCTCGCGACGACTTGAGCTCGTAGAGCCCGAGATAGCGCTCATAATCGAGATAGAGACACAAAAGGTGGTGTCGCAGGGCAAGATCATACCTCTGACCAAGACGGAATTCTCGATACTCGTCTTCCTCATGAAAAACAAAAACTCATTCTTCACGCGCGAAGAGATACGCGACGAGGTGTGGAAAGACGAGCAGCCCGGCAACAACCGCATCGTCGACACCAATATATCCAGACTGCGAAAGAAGCTCGGTGACAACGGACGCTATGTCATCAACCGCTATGGTCTGGGTTATGCCTTCGTCGATAACCTGGCCTGATAGGGATGCTCGCCACGTGCCACATATCCGGCCGTCTCGAAGCCGGTTGCGATGAGGCCGGAAGAGGTTGCCTTGCCGGACCGGTGTGCGCCTCAGCCGTAATCCTGCCCGATGACTTCACCCATCCGCTCATCAATGACTCCAAACAGCTCACCGACCGACGTCGCCGTGAGCTGCGTGAGGTTATAAAAGACAGCGCCGTGGCGTGGGCCGTGGCCATGGTCGACAACGAAGAGATCGACAGAATCAACATACTCAACGCATCCATTCTGGCCATGCACCGCGCCCTCGATGCCCTGGATGTGCGTCCCGGAGCCGTGATAGTGGACGGCAACCGCTTCAAGCCTTACGCCGACCTGCCCTGGCAGACATTCGTCAAGGGCGACGGACGCTATGCCAACATCGCCGCCGCCTCAATCCTGGCCAAGACCTGCCGCGATGAATATATGGAGCGTGTCAGCGGGCAGTATCCGCAATACGGCTGGGATATCAACAAAGGATATCCCACCAAAGCCCACCGCAGGGCCATCGCCGAATACGGCCCCACACCCCTCCACCGCAGATCATTCCGTCTGCTGCCGCCGCCGACCCTCTTCGACGGTCTCGGCTGAGATCGGCCCCTCTTCATCCCCGAATTAATAATCAATAAAATAAATAAGCAGTCATGAAAAATATTTATCTGTTTCTGGCCGACGGTTTCGAGGAAATCGAGGCATTGACAGTCGTAGATGTCCTGCGCCGCGCAGGTCTCCGGGTCGTGACCGTATCTGTCAATGACGCCCCCGCCATCACCGGCGCCCACGGCATCATAGTAGAGGCTGACATCGCATACACCGGGGCTAATTTCAACGACGCCGACTGGCTGATAATGCCCGGCGGAATGCCCGGAGCCGCCAATCTGGCCGACAGTCCCGCTCTGTGCAATCTCATCAGGACACATTTTGCCGACGGCGGTAATGTGGCGGCGATCTGCGCCGCGCCTGCTGTAGTGCTGGCTCCATTGGGCGTGCTCAAAGGCCGCAACGCCACATGCTATCCCGGATTCGAGGCTGCATGTGCCGAGGGTGGCGCCAAGATGGAGGACACCCGTGTGGTCACCGACGGCAATCTCATCACCGCCAATGGTCCGGCCTCCGCTCTGCCGTTCGCCCTGGCCATAGCCAAGGCAGCCGCAGGCGCAGACGCAGCCGACCGGGTGGCGGCCGGTATGCTGGTGTGAGCCAACAGATAAGAGTAACCCTATACAATCAAGTCAATCTAATAAGGACAGATCAGTTATGTCAATCGACAATATCATATCACAGGCAGTGAGCAAGGCCGTGAAGGAGCTCTACGGTGTGGACACGGCTCCCGAAGCCATCGTGCCCCAGGCCACCCGCAAGGAATTCGAGGGAAACCTCACCGTGGTGGTCTTTCCATGGGTCAAAGCCGCCCGTAAGGCACCCGAGGCCGTCGCTGCTGAAATCGGCGCATGGCTCGTGGCAAATGAGCCGGCTGTCAAGGGCTATAACGCCGTCAAAGGCTTTCTCAATATCGTGATACAGCCCACCTACTGGAATACCGTGCTCGAGCACA
>CAZBWZ010000194.1:0-3238 GCA_964495725.1 uncultured Bacteroides sp. | reverse complement strand
GCTTGTTAGAGGCAAGTGACAGCTCGTTCTGCACCGCTATCATGCGGTTGAGACGTTCTATCTTCACATCCTCCGGCACATTGTCAGGCAGGTTGCGGGCTGCGAATGTACCAGGTCGCTCTGAATACTTGAACATGAAGGCAGAATCAAATCCCACTTCGCGCATCAGCGAGAGAGTCTCCTGGAAATCCTCCTCAGTCTCATCATGAAATCCTGTGAACATATCGGTTGAGATACCGCAATCGGGTATCGCCTCACGTATTGCCCCGATGCGCGACAGATACCATTCACGGGTGTATTTGCGGTTCATGGCAGCCAACACCTTGTTGCTGCCTGACTGCACCGGCAGATGTATATGGCGGCAGATATTGCCATGGGCGGCGATGGTAGCTATTGTCTCATCGGTCATATCCTTGGGATGCGAGGTTGTGAAGCGTATGCGCATATCCGGGGCGGCCTCAGCTACCATAGCGAGCAGGCGGTCAAATGTGATGCCATCATAATTGTATGAGTTCACATTCTGTCCCAAAAGGGTCACCTCCTTATATCCCTGGCTGCGGAGTGTATTGAGCTCTCCCAATATGCTGTCCACCTCGCGGCTGCGTTCGCGTCCGCGTGTATAGGGCACAATGCAATATGAGCAGAAATTATTGCAGCCGCGCATGATACTGATAAATCCGCTCACCTTGTTGCCGCCCAATCGCCGGGGCATGACATCACGATAGGTTTCAGTAGTGCTCAGATCTACATTGATGGCCTTCTCTCCATGTTCGGCCGCTGAGAACAATGCCGGTAAGTCGAGATATGAGTCAGGACCCGCGACAATGTCGACAGTGCCGTCGGCCAGCAGAGTGTCCTGCAGACGCTCGGCCATGCAGCCGATCACTCCTACCAACGGATGACGCACATTGCCCGAGGTCTTGCGGCCCTTGCGCCGTAGCGAAGAAAGATATTGCAGACGTGAAGCGATCTTCTGCTCGGCATTCTCACGTATCGAGCATGTATTGAGCAGGATAGCATCCGCCTCAGTGATATCATCGGTCATCGCATAGCCCTCCATGCCTAAGATAGAGGCCACTACCTCACTATCGGCCACATTCATCTGGCATCCGTATGTCTCGATATATAGATTCTTATTATATATGGTGTTATCTGATTCGTTCATGTTGTGTGTCAAAAAATTTATTTTGCTGAAAACACAATATTTTGTATTTTTGCACAAAATTACGAATTATCAGTTTTACCACCAAGATAATACTGCACGAAAATTTAATACAATCCGAATATCATTATGGCATTTAACTACATCACTGCGGAAGAAGCCGCAGCAATGATCAAAAACGACGATACTATCGGCTTGTCTGGCTTTACCGCTCCGGGTACACCCAAGGCGATCCCCACAGCCATAGCACAAAAAGCTGAGAAAGAACACGAAGCAGGACGTGAATTTAAAATCAACCTCTTTACAGGAGCTTCTACCTCTGACCGTTGCGACGGTATGCTGTCAAGAGCAAATGCCATAAACCGCCGCGCTCCGTATCAGAATGTTCCCGACTTGCGCAAACGCATCAACAGCCATGACACCCACTACTTCGACCGCCACCTATCAGAGATGGCCCAGGAAGTGAGATACGGCTACTACGGCGATATCGACTATGCCATCATCGAGGCCGCCGACATCAGCGAGAGTGGCGAGATCATCCTCGGCACAGGTCTCGGCAACGGTCCTACATTCGCACATATGGCAAAGAAGATCTTCATCGAGCTCAACGAGGTGCTCCCCAAGCATCTCTACGGCATGCACGATGTCGTGATGCTGCAGGATCCCCCTTACCGCCGCGAAATTCCAATCTTCACAGCCAAAGACCGCATCGGATCTCCCATCCTCAAGGTTGACCCCTCCAAGGTCGTCGGTATCGTAAAGACCAACTACTACGATGGAGTGAAGCCTTTCACCGCTCCCGACGAAGTGTCTAAGCAGATTGGCTCAAACGTAGTGAAGTTCCTGCTCAGCGAATACCGTCGTGGCGGCATCCCTAAAGAATTCCTGCCTCTGCAGTCGGGTGTGGGCAATGTGGCCAACGCCGTGCTGTATGACCTGGGCGAGAGCACCGAGATACCTCCGTTCATGATGTACACTGAGGTAATCCAGGATGCCGTGCTCACTCTGCTCCAGAAAGGCAAGTGTACATTTGCCAGCACATGCTCGATGACATTCGCCGACAGCACTGAGGAAGAGCTCTTCAAGAACATCGACTTCTACCGCGACAAGATCCTGATGCGTCCGGCCGAAATTTCAAATAATCCCGAAGTGATACGCCGACTCGGCGTTATCGCCATGAACACAGCCCTTGAGGCTGACATCTTCGGCAACGTCAACTCCACCCACGTGCTCGGCACCAAGATGATGAACGGTATCGGCGGCAGCGGCGACTTCACACGCAACGCCTACATCTCGATTTTCTCATGCCCCTCTGTCACCAAGGGCGGTCTCATCAGCAATATCGTGCCCATGGTGGCACATGCCGACCACTCTGAGCACTCTGTTGACATCATCGTTACCGATCAGGGTATCGCCGATCTCCGTGGCAAGGATCCCGTGGACCGCGCTTACGAGATAATCAACAACTGCGCCAACCCCGAATACCGCGATGCCCTGCTCCATTACCTCAAGATGGGTAAAGGCGGCCAGACACCCGTATCACTCGACAAGGCCTTCGCTTTCCACAACGCATTCAACGAGACCGGCGACATGCGCAATGCCAAGTTCTGATTTCTCCAAAACAAGTATTCCCCCACGGGGCTGCGGAATCCGCGGCCCCGTGTCATTTATTGGCAGTCTCATATGTAATCTGATCTCACGGTGACGGAGAATTCAGGTCAGTCACGGCAAGATACGTCGCCGTGAGTTTCAAAAAATCCATATTTTGATACACTATTTCACGGATTTTTCTTAAATTTGCACATTAATTGGGTCAAGTAGCACCCTCCCCTCCCTACTGACTCATTATTAATCTATGTATCAAATAAATAATACATTATATTAACAAGCCATGAACATTTCTTACAACTGGCTCAGACAATACATTGACTTCAATCTGACACCTGACCAACTTGCAGCGGCACTCACTTCAATTGGTCTCGAATGTGGCGGAGTGGAGCTGGTGGAGTCGATACGCGGCGGTCTGCGCGGCATTGTCGTGGGCAAAGTGCTCACATGTGTCGATCATCCCGACAG
>CAZBWZ010000193.1:0-3258 GCA_964495725.1 uncultured Bacteroides sp. | reverse complement strand
CGCTGCTGAGCAACACCGTGTGCATATACATCGACAGCATCACGAAGCCGATGCACGCCACCAGCAACACCGGCGTATACACGCTGTCGTACCGGTTGAGCTCGGCATAGATGACAAAGGTAGCCAGCAGAGAGAAGAACGCCACTATCACGCCCTGGCACACAGCGAATATCTCGGCAATGGAGGTAGATGCTATGGAATAGAGCATATAGAATCCGAATACCGCCAGCATACCCACCGGCAACAGATACCACGACATGAGGTCATCTATCACATCGGTAAACTTGAGCACGCGCACGATCACGTCAATCACCACCACGAGCACGAACGTGCCCCCGGCTATATCCTGTCTTCTCTTTATCTGTCGTTGTGTAAGCATCGGCATTCAGATTCCGGCTGATTCATCAAATTCTCGTCAAAAGTACAATAATTATTTAATCTCGCAAAATTACACATATTTTTGAAACACTTGTGTAACTGTCATGTGACATAACACACCGTCAGCACGCTCCCCGGCATATCCGCGGGTCACCATGGCAAGAAAATTCATTTTGAAAAATCATATCATTTACATACCTTTGCAATCACGAAAAAAATTTCAGCTGACAATAAGAATCATCCAAACAATCCACTCCACGCTCTGACATGCGCTTTCAAGAGCTCATACTATGTTACCTGCTGCTCATGACGTTGCTTTGCGTCATCAAGGCCATACCTATGGTCAACTCTCCCGACAACATGCAGCAGATCAGAGGCGATCGCAACATGCTCTTAGGCACGCTGCTGTCGCTGTTGCTGATATATTGGTTCGGGCAGCGCCAGATCTTCATGGGCGGATTTGTTGACACGGCCAATTATGCCCGTGAATACTTGGCGATACCACCTGAGATCAAAGATCCCGATTTCAAAGGCGAATGGATATGGGGCCTCCTGATGCAATGTTGCAAGACACTTGGCATCGATGTGCAGACATTCCTTACCATAGTGGCCGCGGGATATATCCTGCCGCTTATTCCGGCCTCCAGAAAGTTTGTGCCGTCAGATCCCTACCTTGGGCTGCTGGTGATTTACAGCTCACTGTTTTTCGTGCCGTTCGGTGTCAACGGCCTCCGCAACGGGTTGGCGTGCGATCTGCTGATTCTGGGTATAGCCTATCTTTTGGAAGGCCGGTATTCCATATGCGCACTCATATTCTTTATCTGCTTCGGCATACACCATAGCACGATGTTGCCGATGGCGGCCATATTGTTCACCGTATTTTTTTACCGGGATGTAAAAGTGTTCGTGTATCTGTGGTTTGCATCAATCTTCGCATCTTTGATTGCCGGCGGATGGTTCACTCAATTCTTTGCCGGCCTGGGATTCGACGACCGTATGTCACAATACGCCGACATCGGAACGGATATTTTCTCGCATTCGGGATTCAGATGGGACTTCCTGCTTTACAGCAGCATGCCCGTATGGATGGCGTGGTATGTGTGTGTAAAGAGGCGTATCAGCGACAACTGGTATAATGCGATATGCTCCACCTATCTGTTATGCAATGCCTTCTGGGTGCTTGTCATCAGAGCGTCATACAGCAACCGCTTTGCATATCTGTCATGGTTTATCTATCCGATTGTCATCGTGTATCCACTTGTGATATTGCCGGTATGGCACAATCAGGACAACCGCGCAGGCACCATACTGATCGCCTACATCGCTTTCACCTTTTTCATGAACTGGGTATGGCACTCATTTTAGAGTTGCCGGCCACAATCCCACTGATCACTACGAGTATCCAACATGTATAAGAGAATATTCAAACGCCTGATCGACATCACATTCTCCCTGACTGTGCTGGTGGCCCTCTCGCCGCTGCTGATTGTTGTCGCCCTGTGGCTGCGCATAGCCAACGAAGGCGCCGGCGTGATCTTCACCCAACCACGTCCCGGAAAGGACGGCAAGATCTTCAATCTGTATAAATTCAAATCCATGAACGACAGGCGCGGCAGCGACGGCGAGCTGTTGCCCGATGAGCAGCGGCTCACTCGGGCCGGGCGCATGGTGAGGTCGACATCGATAGACGAGCTGCCGCAACTCATAAATGTGCTCAAGGGCGATATGTCTCTGATCGGGCCCCGTCCGCTGCTGGTGCAATATCTGCCTCTCTACTCCGCCCGGCAGATGCGCCGCCACGAGGTGAGGCCCGGTATTTCAGGATGGGCCCAGTGTCACGGCCGTAATGCGCTGAGCTGGTCTGAAAAGTTTGAATACGACATCTGGTATGTCGATCACTGCACATTCCTCACCGACGTAAAGGTAGTGCTCTCCACACTCCGCAGTCTCGTGAGGCACGAAGGCATATCATCGGCCACATCATCTACCATGGAGCCTTTCACCGGCAACAACTGAGCATCGGCTGACATGCGGCTGTCACTTCGGCCTCTCGCCGACCACACATATTTATAATAGGCTGCTTTATAATAGGCTGCACATGACTCATTGATAAATTACAATTAACCATACGATCACATCTTATCCCAATGTATATATACGGAGCCAGCGGCCACGCAAAAGTGGTGATAGACATACTCGAGGCCTGTGGCAGGCATATCGACGGACTTGTGGATGACAATCCCGACATACACGATCTGTCGGGCTATCCAGTAGGACGAGAATCGCCCCAGGAGGCCGAAATCATCGTAGCCATCGGCAACTGCGCCACTCGCCGCCGCGTGGCCTCGCGGGCGGGACGTAAGGCCGCTCCGGCCGCAGTGCATCCGTCGGCGGTGGTGTCTCCCCGAGCATCGGTGGGCGACGGCACCGTGGTGATGCCCGGAGCCATCATACAGGCCGATGCCAATATCGGGCGCCACTGCATCATCAATACCAAGGCATCGGTGGATCATGAATGTGTCATCGGCGACTACGTGCATATAGCTCCCGGATGCACCCTCAGCGGTGACGTAAAGGTAGGTGAAGGCACATGGATAGGAGCCGGAGCCACTGTAATACAGGGCATAAGCATCGGACGCGACTGCTATATAGGAGCCGGGGCCGTGGTGGTCAACGACATTCCCGACGGAGTATTGGCCTACGGTGTGCCATGCCGCATCGCCGGCAAGCGCGATGTGCCGGCTGACAAAGCTTAAATTCCCAACCATGAATATTAAACCATGAATATCAATCAAGGATAACAACCGTAAATTCCGGAAACAATCAATATGGAACGCATACTATTATGTCTCGCCCACATGTCGGGCAACGAAAAGAAAT
>CAZBWZ010000192.1:0-3348 GCA_964495725.1 uncultured Bacteroides sp. | reverse complement strand
ATAATCATGGCAATAGAACTCAAAGGACTCACAAAACGCAGTGAGAATTATTCACAATGGTATAACGAACTCGTGGTGAAAGCCGACCTGGCTGAGCAGTCGGCCGTGCGCGGATGTATGGTGATCAAGCCATACGGCTACGCAATTTGGGAGAAGATGCAACAGACACTCGACCGCATGTTCAAGGAGACCGGCGTACAAAACGCCTACTTCCCTCTGCTCATCCCAAAATCATTCCTGTGCCGCGAGGCCGAGCACGTAGAGGGCTTTGCCAAGGAGTGTGCCGTGGTCACACACTACCGTCTGAAAAATGACCCCAACGGCAAGGGTGTGGTCGTAGACCCCGAGGCCCGTCTTGAAGAAGAGCTCATCGTGCGCCCTACATCCGAGACCATCATCTGGGGCACTTACAAGAACTGGATACACAGCTGGCGCGATCTGCCTCTGCTCATCAACCAGTGGGCCAACGTGATGCGCTGGGAGATGCGTACACGCATGTTCCTGCGTACGTCCGAATTCCTGTGGCAGGAAGGCCATTGCGCCCACGCTACAGCCGAGGAGAGCGAGGCTCGCACCGTAGAGATGATCAACGTCTATGCCCGCTTCGCTCAGGACTATATGGCAATGCCCGTGATACAGGGTGTGAAGACTGCCAACGAAAGATTCGCCGGCGCACTCAATACCTATACCATCGAGGCCATGATGCAGGACGGCAAAGCCCTGCAGGCCGGCACTTCACACAATTTAGGTCAGAACTTCGCCAAGGCCTTTGATGTAACATTCGCCAACAAGGATAACAAACCCGAATACGTATGGGCCAATTCATGGGGTGTATCGACCCGTCTGATGGGAGCGCTGATAATGACCCACTCCGACGACAACGGCCTCGTGCTGCCACCCCACCTCGCTCCTATCCAGGTAGTCATCATCCCCATCTACAAAAACGCCGAGCAGCTCAATAAGGTCACAGACACCGTTATGCCCATCGTGGAGCAACTGCGTGCGCGCGGCATAAGCGTGAAATACGATGATGCCGACAACAAGCGTCCCGGATTCAAGTTCGCCGACTATGAGGTGAAAGGTGTGCCCGTGCGATTGGTCATCGGTGCCCGCGATATCGAGAACGGTGTGGCCGAGCTCATGCGCCGTGACACCCTCGAAAAGACAAATGTGCCTCTCGACGGTATCGCCGACCGCGTGGCCGACGAGCTCGAGTCTATGCAAAAAGACCTCTTTGAGCGTGCCAAAGCCATGCGTGACAGCCGCATATATGTTTGCGACTCGTATGATGATTTCAAGGCCAACATCGACAAAGGCGGATTCTTCCTTTGCCACTGGGACGGCACGACAGAGACCGAGGAGCGCATAAAGGAGGAGACGAAGGCTACCATCAGGTGCATTCCTCTCGACGGTGACGAGACTCCCGGTGTGTGCATGGTGACAGGAAAGCCCTCTGCACGCCGCGTGATTATCTCACGAAGCTATTGATATATAAGCCCGCCATTCGATTAACAACTGCCACCTGCATAATTCAACACCACAATGGATAATCTATCCTTTCTCAACAAAGTGGCCACTGCCACAGGCATAGACATCGAGACAGCGCAGAAGCTGGCCCAAGGTCTGTCTCTCTCTATTAGTGACAGAGTTGCCCAGGGCGATAAGGTCGTAATACCGGGACTCGGCGAATTCTTACCCACCGTAGTGCCCGAACACCAGCAGGAAGACATCTTCACCGGACGTATTATGGCAATGCCACCTTCTCAACAAGCTGTTTTCACAGCAAGTGCAACCTTAAAAAAACAACTCGAAAATGTCGCAGCTCATAACACTCTCTAAACTCGCTGCCCTGATATGTGAGAATACAGGAATTGAACTCGCTGTCTGTGAGGCGTTCCTGCGCAATATGGCACAGACCGTTTCCAACGGTCTTGTAGAAGGTGAGCATATTCGCATCAAAGATCTCGGACTCTTTGAAGTGCGCCGCACTCCCGGAGCTACACCTACTGTGGAATTCGTGCCCGAATCCATATTTGCCGACCGTGTAAATGCTCCGTTTGCACATCTTCAGCCAAAAATACTGCCAAATCCCGCATATACAGCAGCTACAGGTGATCCCCTGCAGCCTTCATATCCTCAACAGACACAACCAGCTGTATCACCAGCGCAACAGGATATACCCCAGCAACCGGCCTATCCACAACAGCCGGCTTATCAACAGCAGCCCGAGTATCAGCAACCGATGTATCCTCAGCAGCCCGAATACCCCCGGCAGCCTGAGTATCAGCAACAATCGGCTTATCAACAACCGGTCTATCCTCAGCAGCCCGAATACCCCCGACAGCCCGAGTATCAGCAGCCTGAATATCAGCAGCAGCAGCCTGAGTATCAGCAACCCGAGCCTGCCATATTTCCGGGTCAGCAACAAGCATATCCCCAGGCTCCTGACCCTGCGGCACCCGCTGCCCAGACAACAGAGATACCACAGCAACCGGCCTACCGGCAACAGGATTTCCCACCGCAACCGGAGATATTTCCAGATCTGCAGACCCCGGCCAATGACATGCCAGCATATCTGAATCTACCGAATACCGACAATACCGAATCTCAACAGAATACACCTGACACCCCCGCATCCGGCACACGTCATCCTCTGGGCTACGGCAGATCTCTGCCACAGATAAGCACCAACAAAAAATACGTCTTGATCGGTGTCCTCGGCCTCATAATCGGTTTTGTTCTCGGATATCTGACCGGTACTTATTCTTCTGATTCTGATGACAGGAATCCCGAGACTGATAATATTGCGGCCGAAGGGACTGGAGGGACAGATACTCCTGAACCAAAATCAACAGTGCCCGAATACGACTACGAATCATCACTGTCAGTAGCCGATGCCGACTCTGATATGTATGAAGAGAGTGCAGATACCGCGACAGCCCCACCGGTACCCGAGACCATTACCGTAAAACTACAGAAAGGACAGCGTCTGAGCGATATAGCCCTGAAATATTATGGCAAGAAAGAATATTGGGTATATATCTACTACGACAACCGCGAATCAATTTCCAATCCGTTTACCGTTAGGGAAGGATCGATGTTGCGCGTACCCCCTAAAGACAAATACGCACCTACCACCGACGAAGCCTACAATCTGCAGTGGGCAAAGACAAAGGGTGCGGAAATCAACAACAAATACCAGCACGACAAACGCTAAAAAACTGAGGCGGAGACATTCTCCGCCTCAGTTTTTTTATCGCTCGGTAAAGCTAAAAAAGGTTAATTGTTTAGTGATGTAAAGAGTTGATAAGCAATTTTAACATCGCTGTTTATACCATTATCTGTTAT
>CAZBWZ010000191.1:0-3398 GCA_964495725.1 uncultured Bacteroides sp. | reverse complement strand
TCGTCTGATGATGAACGCCAATTAGCTACACCAATACTTTGGCTGAATAGTTACCAGTCAGGGTGTTAAATGTTAATTTATGTTAAATATTAGGGGGGGTAATTTAATGCCTATTTTTGTACAAATCAACCTGTACAAAAACAATGAATATATCAAGAAATGTGCTGTCGCTTACGATAGCGGCTGCCGGCGCGGCAACCCTCTGCGGCTGCAGCGACGAGGCTGTCGACGTGAGCGATCGTTTGTCCAATGATTACCTCAAATCCTTTATCGAGGAATTCGGTGTGCCCGTAGACGGACACGATTTTTCCATGGCCCGGCAGGCCGGCCTCACCGTCAGTACCTCCTCAGCCACACACATTATCGTGACGGCGGTCATAGAAGACAAGGAATATCTCTTTGCCGACCTCACGGTGCCCGCAGGCAAGACACCCGTGGCGGCCACCATACCCTCTGATGTCAGATACCTCAATGTACATGTGGGTCCGGTGATGTATCGTGTGGAAGCCGACTCTATGCTCGACCTTGACAATCCTCCGGCCGAAGAGCCGCAATCACGCAATGTCAATATCTCTCGGCCGCTCTCCGGAGGCGCGATGACATATACAGTTGACGACAAGGGCAATCCCTATCTCGTGTTCAAGGTTAAGGATTTCCTGAGCGATTATCTCAGCGCAAATCCTCTTGACCACGACAACTATAAGGCAGGCTATCAGTACCATCAGGGTCATCCGTTCCTTTACTGCGAGACAGGCATCGGCATGGACAATGACTACCGTTACTCGGCGGAATACGATGTATTTCCCATCTTCTGGCGCAGGAACAAACAGGGCTACAAAGATTATAAAGTGCAGCTGCAATACAATATCAAGTTTCCTGACCCCTTCAGGCTCGACTACGGCGACAACAAGGGCAACGACAATATCCCCTTCCCCAATCTCGGGTTTTCCTCCACCATCACCGAATATGATCAGGTCAATGCCGAGACCCTCCTCACCGACTTTGTATACGATGACGGCAGCCGCGATCAGGCATTCCCACTCGACGATGAAGAGCTGATGGTTGTATCGCAGGGACACAAGCTGTATTTCCCGTCATGGACTTATCCCACCGGTGTCAACATCGAGGTGACCTACGATCATCATGGTCTGGGCACGGCCGACGAGACATTTACGCTCAGCTCCTCAGGCCCGTGGTTCAACAGCATGGCCTGGGACGGCAACTACTATCATACCACGCTCGACTATCTCTGCGATGCCAACGGCAGCACCAAGCGCACCTTCCAGAATATCTCACTCCTGTATAATGAATATTCTCCCGACACAAACAGCATCACTCAAGAGGGCAGTGTCTATCCCTTCATACTCGGATTTGATTCAGCGCCGTCGAGGCCCGATGATGATGCGATAAGAGATTATGGCAACGTCATATTCCTCGTAATTCCCCACCGGCAGCTCGCCTTGCGCCAGATCTACGGAGACGACTACGAAAGCTATTACTGGACAATCGCAGCCGAAGACCTCGGCGGCTCCTTTGACTGGGACTTCAATGACGTGGTGTTCAGATTCACCGATGTGGTAAAAAGCCTGGTCTCCGAAAATTACGATTTCTCAAGTACCCGCTGGATGGGTCCCACAGATGCAACATCTGTAAGAGTCATTGAGGTAGAGCCTCTGGCCGCCGGCGGCACACTGCCCGTATACATCACCTACACCGGCAAGCTCTCGACCGTGCCTGAGATACCCTCGTCGGGGTCTGAGTCATATGCCGAGGTCAATGCCCGGATAGCGGATCATCTGCAGGACACACCGCTCCACGACGGCACATTCATAATCGGCACGGAGCTGCACGACTGGCTCGGCGCATCGACATATACCCGCCAGCTCAACACCGGTGAGACCAGAGATGTCACCCCCGGCAAGAAAATCAGCTTCGCCATTCCCTCGGATTCCAGACCATGGACAGAGAGGTTCAAATTCAACAGCGCCATGTCGTCAGACAATCAGCCGCTGCTCGGATTCGCCATACTGGTCGATAAGGATAACGATCTCAACGGCATGGACATCTCTGATGACGGATTCACCCCTCTCCCCGCATACAATCTCGGTCAGGGCAGCTATCTCATAGGCTCACCCGACGAAAACCTCGAGCACACCGCGCCACAGATGATACTGATCAGCGGCGGAAATTGGGACTGGCCTCAGGAATGTGTCAACATCAGGGATGCCTATCCTGATTTCTACAGATGGATCACCGAGGATACCTCACTCAAGTGGTACAATACCAAGGATGAGACAAAGGTGACACAAAAATAATAGTCACGTACTCACAATACAAAGGCGTCAGCCCCACCCGGGGCTGGCGCCTTTGTATTGTGATGATACCTGTGTCAGAAACAGTAGCCGAATTCGCCCATGAAGTTGATGTTGCGGTATTTGGCGTCGATGACATTGTGGTTGATGGCGAGATTGCGCACGCTCACATTCAGCACGGTGTTGATCGAGAAATGCCTGAACAGCGTCAAGCCCAGGGCCAGACGCGCGCCGTTGTCGCGGTCCTTGATACCGTTGACCAGCGCCCGGTCGGCTGTGAAGTAATCGGTGGCGAATCTCAGTGGAGTGATGATGGGCTGTCCCAGTGAATTCTGTCCGGTCGAATAGCCGTTGACACGCATGTGCCCGCCCACGCCGAAAGCCAGATACCAGCCCGTCTCGATATTCAGGGCCAGACGGCGGCTCATCCTCAGCCTCCACGACAGATACACCGGCACATACAACTGGTTGAATCGGTTGTTGACATACACGCTGTTGATCGTGCCGGTATTGTTGTCGGCGATCGTCATGGCATACTGGTTGTGTACGAGCTCATAGCCAAGGCCTGTGGCCAGACCCACGAAATTATTGAGGTAGAACTTCACATCCACGCCGGCTCTCCATATCGATCCGGGCGAGGTGAGCACGTTGGTGGCACCCGGCACCACCTTGTCATAGTTGAGCAGCAGGGTGCTCGCGCCGGCGGCCACGTAGGGCTTTATCTCCACCACCTTCTGCGACGGGCTCCTGTCCACCACAGGTGTCATCTCCATATCCACCGAATC
Organism: uncultured Bacteroides sp.; assembly: GCA_964495725.1. GTDB lineage: Bacteria > Bacteroidota > Bacteroidia > Bacteroidales > Muribaculaceae > CAG-873. The sequence continues at coordinate 301 of CAZBWZ010000191.1, read as the reverse complement.
GGTCGGGGCTGCCTCGGCATACGACACCGCGGGCGCTACCGCAGCCACTGCGAGCATCAGCGCCCGCGACACACGGCGGATGCCTGTCTGCATGTCAGCTGCCGGCCGCCACATTCTCAATTTGCTTTTTATCCTTGTCATTATCCTTGTCATTCTTCTTTACCTTCACCTTGAGCTCATCGAAGCCCTGCCCATAGACACCGTTGACATTGGCCTGGGTCACGAAAGCGTTGGGGTCTATCGACTTGATTATGCGCGATATGCTCACCGACTCTATCTTGCGGCACATCACTATCAGCAT
>CAZBWZ010000190.1:0-3403 GCA_964495725.1 uncultured Bacteroides sp. | reverse complement strand
TGGGTGGTGACCCGCAGGATATTGCGCAGATCACTGCGCTTCAAGGTCATCTCCAGACGGCGCAGTTTTGAGAAACTCCGCGGGCTGTCGAAGTATTGCCTGAAGATAGCCTTAGACATGCTGTCTGTTTCCTGATATTCCACAGTACACAGGTTGCGGTTGAGCACTATCATGGGCATCCGGTCACACACCTGCAGCAACATGTACACAGGATTGAAATTCTTCTCTCCCTCATAACCGACCTGCGGAGCCACCGCTCTCATCAGATCAGTGCGCATCACCTGCTTGGTATCGCCGATATGGATTTTCTTTGTATAGAGATCGAGATAATAACATTCCTTCAGGTCATCCGGGAAATAGCCGCCTATAGGTTTGCCGGTATCAAGGTAGAAATCAAGGCCTATGATACCGCAGAATCTGTCACTCCCCTGCTGCTGCCATGTCCTGACAATCACCTCCACGGCATCATCCGGTATGAAGTCATCGCTGTCAACGCACATATTAAGCGGAGTGTCGATCGAGAGATATGCCACGTTGTATCCGGTGTAGAGACCTCCGTTCTCTTTATGTATGTATTTGATATTTACCTGTGCTTCGGCGAGCCATTGATCCACGAGCTGCCGTGTGTTGTCTGTAGAGCCGTCATCGACGATAAGCCATACGAAATCATCTGATGTCTGGCGGCACATACTCGCGTATGTACGTGGCAGAGTGTGAGCCCGGTTGTATGTAGGAGTGAATATCGTTAATGTCTTGTCGCTCATTCTCGAGTGTTATTTTCTGAAAGGTTTGTAATATGCGTCATCGGCGAGGGCCAGCATCTCGCGGTCACCGCGGCTGTCACCGTAGGATGTGAGATGATATGAGGATTTGTCTCCGAATATCTCCGACAGGCGACGCACCTTTTCTGGGCCGTGACAATTGGGCGAGGCAAAATGGTCGGCGATTGTCCCGTCAGGATTGACAGCGACCTCTGTTGCGATCACCGTATCAATACCCAGAGCATCGGCAAAGGGTCTTACCCATGATTCGGGGCTGGCACTGACGATCACCACTGTGTCACCAGCCGCGAGATGCTTATGCACAGCCCGCACAGCCCCTTTACGGATTATGCGCGGCCATGCCGCCCGAAAATAGCGAAGGCATATGTCATTGAATTCCCGCTCAGGCATACCTGCGAAAAAACGGGCGAAAAGCCATCGCTTGGCCTCGCTGTTGGTTATCAGTCCGAGTTTCCATTCCAGCAACCTGGGAGAGAGACGTATCACTCCACGTAGCAGGGCACCTGACCCGTATGTGTTACGGATGATGTCGATGAATGTGTCACATCCGGTGATAGTGCCGTCAAAGTCGAAAGCCGCTATTCTTTTCATGGTCTGCCAGGGTATAAGAATATGATGCTTTTCAGATTATGCATACAGGACAACAGCAAAGAACGCAGCCCAGAGTATCACACATATCTGCAGGAAATGATCGGTGAACACAAGCTCGGTAGGACTACCGCTGCGGTGCTCCACGATGGCGAGCTGAAGATAGCGCAGCAACCCTGCGAGAACGAATACCGATGACATATACAGCCGGCTGGAACCGTGTGTCTCAAACACACGTGGATCAAGCGTATACATGATATAGCATATCACGGCAGCGGCAGATATGATGGCCAATGACATATCCATGAATGTGGTGTTATAGGCGGCTACATTCTTGCGCGGCAGCACACCGGTCTCAAGATATATCACCAGATCATCACGTCTTTTGCCAAAGGCCATGAAGAGCGCGAGCAGGAATGTCAGCAGCACGATCCACTGCGAGAGCTCGATGCCACAGGCGCTGCCTCCGGCCATAAGCCTGAGCACAAAGCCGACGGATATACAGAATACGTCCACTATCGCTATCTTTTTCAGCCATAGGCAATAGGCTATGTTGATGATTATGTATACGGCGATGACTTCAAGAAGATTAATACTGTACGGAGCATCGAGCAGAAAACACACTCCCACTGATACGACTATGCAGGCGGCCGTTACTGCCAGAGCTGCCCCAACCGAGATTCTGCCACTCGCTACCGGCCTGAGTTTCTTTATCTTGTGAAGGCGGTCAGCATCTCTGTCTATCACATCGTTAACACAATATATCGCGCTCGCCGCCATACAGAATGAGATGAAGGCCACGCATGAAGCGAAAGCTACATCCGGTCGGGAGATAGAGCCGTTGAAGAACGGCGGAAGCAATACAAAAAGATTCTTGACCCACTGCTTGGGGCGGAGCAACGACAATATTACATTCATGACATCTGTATGTTACTTCTTGAACTGCCCGTCGAAGAAAGCAAGTATCTTGGTCTGTACCTCCGGACCGCAATAGTGTGGCATGTGCATGATTTCAGTACTGATGTTGTCTTCGGCGCCCTGGCTTGCGTAGACATCATGCATGATGCCATATGCCTTATTCACACCCTCGACCGGGAAAAGCTTGTCTGAATCACCGTTGATAAACATCATTGGTTTCGGACAGGCGATTGAGGCCACGTGAGGATGATCCATATAGTGACGTATCGAGGGGAGTGTGTTGGCATAGCCGCCGTTCTCCCGGCCATATTTCCATGAGAACTGGGTATCGGTCGTCGTCATCCAGCACACACTTGCCGAGGCTTTGACAATATCTGTATATGCCGCCAGCATCCATGCACGGTAAGCTCCCATCGAGAATCCCATACAGCCAACACGCCCGGCGTCGACCTCGGGCATCGATGCGAAATAATCTACCAGATATGAATCCTCAAAGGTGGTGATACCGCTCATGCAGCGGCCTATGCCGAGCAGGTTTCCGGCGAAATCACCGAGCTTGTTCTTGTCCACGCCCTCCTTGCGTCCTCTCTCGCCCCAGAATATCGCATCCCCGCATATCACGGCATAGCCGTTGGAGGCGAGGTAATCGCCGACATACTGTCCGCCGTAGCACTGCTCCACCCATTTGTCGGCATCATCCACGATCACCGAATCGGCATTGATCGGACGTATCATTTTTTCCTTTCCTATTAAATAATGTCCTCCGTGGTCGTGAAAGAGGAGCACACCGGGATGAGGACCCGGGGTATCGGGCACGAGTACATAGACATTGGCCCGGATATAGGCGTTCTGGTTGATCTGCACGATACGGGCCTTGTAGCCGTCACGCTGCTCCTCATATATTATCTGCGGGTCATAGGATGCCGGTGCCTTAGGGGGCAGCATCATGGCTTGTGTCAATGTCTGTCGCGCGGCCTGACGCCACTGACCGAAATCGGTGATATCACTGTTGTCCCAGGCCATGGGATAGTCGAGCTCGGCCACCATCTCCTCAAGATAGGTGGGATACTGCTTCTCTACTCCGTATGGTTTGTATTCCTGGGCGTACGACGTGA
>CAZBWZ010000189.1:0-3421 GCA_964495725.1 uncultured Bacteroides sp. | reverse complement strand
GAGAAGTTGACACCGAGGCGTCGCATCTGCAGCTGGGAGCCCTCGCCGCAATCGATCATGAAGAGTCTGTTTCTGTGGTTGACGATCTGCGACGACGGATTGTGACGCAACGATGGTGTCGCTGATCCGCACCCCAGTATCGTCACGTTGAATGGTTGTGACATGGTAAAGAATCTATGACTATTTTTGCAAATTTAGGGGAAAATTCAAAAAAATGCAAAATATTTACTTTTCTCAAAAACTTTTTGGCCTCCTGATTTGTCTTATAAATGCAACAACGATAAAGAAGCAAGCAACGATGCTAAAACATACATAAAAGAATTAGTTTTTTCATAGGATTAGATTTTTAAGTTTGAACGGAACCGGTGGTCGTGAGACCCCCGGTTCGTTTTTATATACCCGTCTTACTAATATATCTATATACCCATCTTGCCGTCCTGCATAAAAAAGCGAAAGTGCATTGCTTCACAGCAACGCACCTCCCTCATAACCAAAATTCAAGTATATATTCTTATTCTTCTTATCTGTTTATTCCGAAAGAATCGAGTCTGGTATAACAACTTATATGGAATCGCAGCCTGCGTTACGGCTGATCCTTACGTATCATTTATCGGGTGATGGGGATATTTTCCTTAATAAGTGTTCAGGTCGCGCGATTCTTTCACAGTACAAAATTAATACTATTTTAGCGAATAATCAACATATTTGCAGTTAATAAGTTTTAAAACATCTTAAATAGGCACGGATAATCATACACCCTCAAGCCGGATGGACTACCCGACCCAGGCCGTTAACAAAAATATAAAGCATAGCTGTATGATGGGATCAGGCCTCCCTTACATCCGCCAGGATATGTATATGCGGCTGGAGGTCATGTCGTACTTGGTTTTCGGGCCACCATCTACCTGACTCTTATACTTGGCATTTCCGAAACGATATTCATACCCGATACCGATTGCACGATAGTCGAGGGCTATACCAAGACTCACTACCGGCACAAAGGCACCTCGTCCGTTATACTCGCTGCCTGACCCGCTATCGCGGTCATCATCCCCAGCGGCTGACTTATATTTCGTAAGCAAAAGCGAATATGACGGCACAAAACGGCAGTATCCCTCGATACGCAACGGACGCAGCGCATCAGACATATGTGCCAGCGGCGCTACGTGCAGGGATGCTCCGACACCCATACCGGCTGTAATGTGATAGAAGTCATTATAGGAATTGCCGTACTGCACTCCCGACAGGTCGAGCCAAGTGGCATCGAGGGCGACTTTCACCATACCTAAGATCGCGTCTCTCGGCACCATATACGAATTGCCTATCTGCGCGGAGGCTCCCCACTTTGATGAGTAGCCGAATGATGTGCCGGCTATATTGAGTTGCTGGTCGAAAACATACCCTAAGTTAAGGTAGCTCGTGCATGTCCACGCCGGATCCGGTTCATAATCCTCATAATCCGGCTGGCGATCGGGCATATGGTAATCTTGGTGTGGAGTGGCGACATAGGCATTATTATGCCGGGGTTTACAGCATTTAAGGTCGCTGAAGCCGGTCTGAGGCTTCTGCGACCACATCTGGATTGCTATAAATGCTGACATACACATCAAGGCCGCCAGTCTTTTCATTAGGATTTCAGGATTTTTAAGTCTGGCCATGATGTGCGTCTAAGGATTGATTTGTAAGTTTGAACAGAACCGGTAGGTCTAAACGGGCCCAGTATTTCGGCCCTATATATCCGGGAAATTCCCGGTATTTTCTTTTTCGATACAAATTTACGCAATTTGTTACTACTTGAAAAAATATTTCCGCTTATCGCAATCGATTTGTAACAATTATTTTCGTTTTAACAGCAAGGTCAACAAAAATGCGGCTCCGGGCGTTAACATATTATAATCTCTAATAATCATTCAACCGTACTTATTATGAAACGACACATCTTCTACATAGCAGTCCTGGCAGTAGTAGCCGTGTCTGCCGCAGTATCGTCAGTCACAACACACGCCTCAGACCAAAGAAATTCAAAGACTTCAGCGGCCATGACCGAAACGCCGGCCGTGACCGAACTCTCATCCGACTCGCCCATGCCGGTCGCCAAAGGCAAGCCCCTGGTGATTGACTTCTACGCCACCTGGTGCGGCCCCTGCAAGGTCTACAAACCGGTGTTTGACAAGGTCGCCAAGGAGTTTGCCGGGAAAGCCACATTCGCGAGAGCCGATGTAGACAAATGCCGCGCTCTTGCCGCTCAATACAATATATCGAGCATCCCCACCACAGTGATTATCACACCTGACGGTAAGACCTATACCAGTGTGGGTGCAATCAGCGAGGCGCAGCTGCGCTACGATGTGAGCATGGCTCTCAACAAGAAATAACCTCTGGGCTCAGAGGTTGATCCGGAGGATATGGTTCAGACCGTCGAGCACAAGATCAGGATGCCGTTCGGCATTACATTCGAGCAACGGCATCAGCAACGCTGAGTTGCCTCCGGTCACCACTACCCTGGTATCGGATCCCAGCCTGCGGCTCATGGCTTCTATGGCACCGACGACACCATATACCACACCGTTGATCATGGCCGTGGCCGTGTCATGACCCAGCAGCGAGCCGTCCGTCTTGCCGGGTATGGAAATCTGAGGGAGGAGGGCAGTATGGCTGTGGAGCGCGTCGAGCCCGGTCTGTAGCCCGGGAGCTATGTTGCCGCCGAGGAATACACCCTCGGGGGTCACCACATCATAAGTGACAGCCGTACCCGAATCCACCACTAACAGCGGGCAGCCCGGATACAGAGCCCGGGCGCCGGCAGCGGCGGCAATACGGTCGCTGCCCAGAGTAGAGCGGTACACAGCGGGCACCTCCACCCCGAGATCAATATCGTCACCTACTGACAGCACCTGAGGCACCAGGTTACGCACAAATGACATGGCTTCCTCTCCACCCTGCCCTACCGTACAATATATAGCATGGCGGATACCGCGGCCCGCACGGGCCATGATATCCGCCACTGTATTCTCGGGGTCGTTGCCCACTGATATAGCCACTGATTCATCTCCGCGATACACGGCAGCCTTGGTCGATGTGTTGCCGCGGTCGATGACAAGTGTGGGGGTTGTGATAGAGTGACTCATGTATCCTTGCTGATTTTTCTGCAAAGATACCACTTTTTGAAGTCGTTTAAACTTATTACAAATTAACATTTCGAGATTATTTACGAGGCGATTTTGAGCTTTTTGAGGGAGCGATGGGGATCCATCGTGACCGGGGAAAGAGAAAAAATCGACCGTAAAGAATCCGAAAGGTTAACAATGAGGGTAACATCATATATGGATTTAACATTTTGTAATAAGTTTAAACGACTTCTTTTTCACAACAATACTTCGTTAAAATTTAATTTATGCCGTTGAAAATAAATGAGTTAGTT
>CAZBWZ010000188.1:0-3440 GCA_964495725.1 uncultured Bacteroides sp. | reverse complement strand
CAATGAATGTCGAGGACTTCAACTTCATACGCGAGCGCATGAAGGTAGAGCGCCTCGATATCTCGCAGGTCAGCATCCTCGCCAGCGGCTCGAATCCGGCCAACGCAATTCCTACGAAGGCCTTTGTCAACTGCCGCTCGCTGAAGTCGATCATCCTGCCGTCCAACCTCGCTACATTCAAGAACGGCTGTCTGGCACAGACAGGCCTCACATCTATCGAGGTACCTGCATCGGTGGCTACCTGGGAATACAATGTGTTCGTGGGATGTTCGGCTCTGCAGGAAGTGACCGTGCGCCGCTCCTCGCCCGCATGGATCAACTGGTGTGTGTTCAACGGCACACCCAAGACCAAGCTTATCGTGCCTGTGGGTGCCTCCGCCGCTTATTCATCCAAGGAATACTGGCAGGAATTCAAGAATATCGAAGAGGCCAATCCCGTCCCCGCCGACCACTACACCGTGGTATTGCAGGAGAAGAAAGGCCTCAGGATCACCGACGCCACCGAGGGCACCGAGTTCGCTCCCGGTTCGCCTTACAGCTTCAAGGTAGAGGCCGATGACACATACGCCGACGCCATCATGGAGGTGTATGCCAACGCCGAGCGTCTGTATCCCGATGCCGACGGTGCCTACAACACCAAGATCAACCGCAACACCCTGCTGCATGTAGAATTCAGGATACCTCAGCCCATGGCCCCTGACAATACCTGGAAGATCACAGGTGACGCAGGTGGCGCCGGTCTGGTGAGCGAGGTGGTCAACGTGCCTGTGGGCCAGTCGTTCAATGTGCGTGTCAATGCCATCAAGGTGCCCGCCGGATACTCGTCAAAATTCTTCGCTATCGTGCTCACCGACAAAAACGGTGGCTTGAAGGAGGTGATCTCCAATGTGATGAACAACATGATCGGCGACGGCAGCAGCAACAATATCTCATGCAACTTCAATTGTAAGGTCAAGGAGTCGACCGTGCGTCCGGGAGACCAGCTGCGTCTGGCCACCGCCGTATCGGCCAATACCAACCGCACATGGTATCTCGTATCTGCCGAGGCCGACAGTATCACCGACCGCCTCAATGCAGTGGGCAATGCCGTGAAGTATCATGTTGTTACCTTGCCGGCAAGCACGGATTCGTTTACTGTCGAAGGCCAGTCGGGCGAGGTAGTGCGCGGTATGCCTTACAGCTTCAAGGTAACTCCCAAGTTTGGCAACTACCGTGTGACCGTCAAGGTCAACGACGACGAGAAGGCCACTAACGCCGCAGTAGCCAACATCTCTATCCCCGCCGTGATGCAGGACATCAACGTCACTGTCGAGTGCAACGAGATCGAGGGTATCGGCGACGCCGAGGAAAACGATTATGTAGTGGTGAACGTGCAGGCCGGACAGCTGAGCTCGAAGATGAACCAGATCGGCTGGCCCGACAAGCTCAAGCTCGTAGGCTCACTCAACGCCAACGACTTCACTACCTTCCAGCAGAACGCCGCCAAGCTCAGACATCTCGACCTGGCTGATGTGTCGGTGCCCGGCAATCAGTTCCCGAGCTATGCCTTCTATTCGATGCAGGGTTCTCGCCCGGCTATCCAGTCGCTGATCATGCCTAAGAATGTCACCAACATAGACATGAATTCGCTGATACAGTGTATCTACCTCAAGGAAGTGGTGCTGCCGCCGGCTCTGACCAAGATCGGCGCATACGCATTCTCGTCATGTATCGCTCTCACACAGATGACCATCGACCGCTCGATGCCGCCGAGCTGCGACTTCAACGCGCTGCCCAGCCGCGCCATAAATCTGTTCGTGCCCGCCGGTGCCGAGACCGCTTACAAGAATGCAAGCTACTGGTCGGCTTTCAACGTGCAGCCGATGCCCACCCCAAAGACATATTATTATGTCAACGTAGACGACACTAAGATCGGTGTCTACGGCAACGGTGTGGATCTCGACCACGTGGGTGTGGGCAAGACCAAGGAGTCGGTATGGCTCGTGCTGCCCAACTGCCAGCGTAAATCCGTGCTCGAAAAGGTATCGGGCAATGTGCGTCGCGGCGTGCCGTTCAAGATTTATGACAACGGTATCGACCTCTTTGCCGATGAGCCTAACATCGCATACGAGCTGAGCTGGAACAAATACGAGCAGGGGGGTGTGTATGTGGTATACTTCGATCCTAACGAGACCGAGGGCCTCTTCGTGCCTCAGAATCACGAGATCGAGCTTGATTTCTACTATCCCATCACCTTCGAGAATGGCAAGGGCTCTGATGGCGTGAAGGCGTCGTTTGTGAATCTGCAGCCCAAGGATCAGTGGAAGGATGTGGAGATGTGGCGCTTCAGCGACCGCAGGGACACTCCCACATTGTATAAGGAAGGCAGCGACATCCAGTTCCAGCTTTCTCTGCCCGAGGGCGTCAAGTATGACGAGATGATCGTGTCGGTAGAGCAGGTAGTGATGACCGTGTCAGGCCTGAGCCCCGAATACGAGAAGCGCGAATTCGAGATTGCCGGCACTGACGGTGTCTACACTATCCCGGCCCTCGCCGGTGACACCAAGGTGATGATCTCGCGCGTGGGTTACGAAGAGGGTGAGGTAGACCCGACAATCGAGCAGCTCCTCGAGGGCAATACCGATGAGATCACCGAGCTCAGTCTCGGAGGAGAGCTCTCGGAAGAGACCTTCGAGGCTATCCGCGAGAATTTTGACGCGATGGAGACACTCGACCTTTCGTCGATCGAGAACACCACAATCCCTGACAACGCTTTCGCCGGTATGGAACACCTGCAGAGCGTGACACTCCCGGCCACCGTCACCGAGATCGGAGCGGGTGCCTTTGATGGCTGCTCCAACATCGAGACACTCAACCTCATCGGTGTGACATCAATCGGCGAGGGTGCGTTCGAGGGCTGTAACTCGCTTACAAGCATCCTGCTGCCTTCAGCCGGCTCTGCCACCGAAGGTGCGCCTGCCCGAAGCCGCGCCCAGGGCGGTATCACCGCCGAGTCGTTCCGCGGCCTCAACCCCAACTGTCTGATCTACGCCGGCTCCACTGACATCCCCGGCACTGAGAATCTCAATGTGATCCTCAACGTGGGCCATTCGCGCGTGGCTGCATCTGATATCGTGATCGATGGCAATTATCCGTTCAATGCTCCCGCAAGCTTCAACCTCGGTGAGCGCACGATTTCCTATACCACCGACATCCCCGCAAGCAACGGCTGTGACCCCGACGGCGGATGGAAGGGCATCATGCTGCCTTTCACCCCTGACCGCATGGAGTATGGTGTGAACATACCCGAGCGTCAGGGCAGCGGTATCACTATCGTATCGTTCGACGGTGCTGACGCAGTGGAGATGACCCGACAGGAGACAATGCTCCCCAACCGTCCGTATCTCGCCAACGTGAATGCTCCGTACGCGTCTGTGCCCGTGACATTCTACGGTGTGGCA
>CAZBWZ010000187.1:0-3480 GCA_964495725.1 uncultured Bacteroides sp. | reverse complement strand
CGATGGCAGACAAGAAGGAAGAGGCTGCAAAGGCTCGCTTCGAGGCTGAGCAGGCTAAAAATAAGGCTAAGGCTGAGGCTGTGGCCAAGAAGAAGGCTGAGCTCGCAGCTGCCAAAGCTGAGGCTGAGGCCGCCGCAGCAGCCGCAGAGGCTCCCGCTGAAGAGGCAGCAGCTGAATAATCAGTCCCGACCGTCAAAAATTAAAAAATCCCCGCTTGCGGGGATTTTTTGTATCTATATGCTATTGGGAAAAGTTATAAGCCTGTGAATGTTATTCGTTGTCACCGCTTTGGCTGTCGGGACTGGTCACGCCGTCAGCGGCCTCGGAAGAGTCGGTATCCTCGGCGTCGGTATCAGCAGTCCCGGTAATGGCGGAGTCGGTAGGTCCGGCCTCGGTGGAATCGCTGTTGTTGCTTTGGCTGTCATCGCCGCTGTCAGGAGCGGGGGTATCCTCTGTGTAGATCTCACCAAGATCATTGACACGGCGGCGTGGAATGATCCGTGACTGGGGAATGTCGTTCATAAGCTCCTCCATGGCTGGCGGCACATGCATCACGTCTTCTGGTGTCAGAGGTCTCATGTCGGTGTACCACTTGAATTTAGGCAGATAAAAGAGTGATTTTTTCGCGAGATACAGCGGAGTGACAGTGCCGGAGGTCTCGGGCCACATCTTGGCCTTTAGGATGTCGTTGCCTTCAAACCATGCTGTCATGAAGCTGCTCTCCACGTTTACGATCTTATTATATGTGGAGTCGTTTTCTTCGGGCAGCATTATGGCTTCCACATTGCCGTTGATATCCACCTGATATAGATCACCGTCGCGGAAATATGCTATCATTTCCTTGCCGCTCAGCTGATTGAAGAAGTTTTCTTCGATGTGTTCGGCTGTAAGGCCGAAGTCGGGTAGCCAAGCCTGTTCTACGGTAGAGTCATTGAGATGCACTTTGATGATATTACCGGAAATCTGTCGCTCACCGTTCCACACCACGGGATGATGGTGCATATAGATCATAGTGTCCCTTTGCTCAAAGCTCATTGAGTCACATATACCCTGGAGATCGGATCTGAAAAATCTTACCCGTGGATGGGCGACCATAACGTGTGTGGTGTCGACTGACCATGATGCGGGGGTACCGCTGATTGTGTCTTCGGGAATGTGTGTGGTATCATACACGCAGTAGCTGTATAAATATTTACCGTGAAGATACAGTGTGTCGCCCTGGGAGTATTCGCGGGCGAGAGCTTTGCCGGTGGCAAACGCGCTGTCAAGCAGTTCGTTGTAATATCCGTATTCACCGGTAAGTATCATCTGGTGTGCGGTGTCTACAATCTCCATGTTTCCGAAAGCTTCGCCGAAGCCGAGCTTGCGGTCATAAAACAGCGTGTCGCCTTCGAGCGTGGCACCGGTCGAGGCCACGATCTTGGAGCGGTTATAGAGGTTTGCCTGTGACGTATTGGTGTCGTAAGTGCCGTAATTGGTATATATCACGGCTTGTTTGTTGATAATCGTGGAGGGTGATTCAAGCTGGGCGAGATGAGTCGCCGTATTGTAATATAATGTGTCGGTGTATATGGTGTCACCGGGATTGCGGGATGTGAGCACCACTCTTGAGAAGAAGCTCGCATCCTTCGTGCCCGGGATATACTCGCCTTCACGTGATGTAAGGCGATTCTGGCGGTCAGTGAGCTCTCCGCCCTCATTGTAATAACCGTATTCGCTGGCAAGGTCATATATAAATGTGGGAGTGGTGAGCGTGACATCGCGGTTGATCATACGCACATCCTGATTTTCCGATCCATACAGATACGCGATATGCCTTGAGCCGCTGTAGTTGAGCTCGTCGGCATATATAAACAGTGTGTCGCCCTGCCGGATACGTACATTGCCGAATGCGTCGAGGCTTTCGCTGCCGGGATAGAAATGGGCGCTGTCGCAATACATCAGCGTAGGGCCGTGAGAAAACTCCACGTTACGGCTGACTATGATGAAGGAGTCGGTCTCGGTCTGATACATCAGGTCGGCTTTCTCAAGAAACACCTGAGCCCTGTTGTTACGGTTGGCTTTGGGAATCTGCGGGCCGATGTGCGGCAGGGGGCGCTTGGCCGTGCTCTTGTCGGCGGCGCTTTTCTGTGGCGTAGAGCCTTTGTCGGGCAGCTTGGTGGGTATGGCCGTGCTACGGGTCTTGGGTGAAGAGGCCGGGGCTGTATTCACCGGAGATTTCGTGGAGGGATTCTGTCCGATAAGTGTAGCCGGGAGCATGACACTGAGCATGACGGCTGCTACCGCAGCCATCACTATATGTCGTGCATTGATCAGTTGAGCGGGTCTGAAACTTGACATCTCAAGTATTAAGGAGTGTTATTTTTTAATCCAGCCCTGATGCTCGAAATCGCATCCGGTCCAGCCGTCTTCGACCTTGACGTAGGTCTCGGCGATTTTCTTTTCTATCCATTTGCTGATGATCTGTTGTTTCTCAGCATTTTCATACATATTTTTCAGCAGCTGGAAGTCGTCGCTGAGATTGGCCTTATGGGCATCGATACGGTCGGAGAGCTTAACCATCACTACCTGTTCGCGGTTGTGGCGCTCGTCTTTCATTACGAACGGCTTAGAGATGTCACCGGGCTGCATGTCAGCTATCGCCCTGGCTATCTCTGGTGGCAGGTCTCCCATCTCGAACAGCGTGGATCCGCCATGTTCAGCATTGGTCATCACGCCGTTGCTCATACGTGTGTCCTTATCCTGGGAGACGAGGCGGGCACCCTCCTCAAAGGTGAGCTTTTTGTTGTCAACAATATCGGCGCGCAGCGAGTCGAGACGCTCCATGGCGATATCGATATCTTTCTGAGCTACCTTCGGACGCAGCAGTATGTGACGTGTATTGACACGGTCACCGCGCTTCTCGATAAGCTGAATGATATGGAATCCGTATTCGGTCTCTACGATTTTGGACACCTTCTTGGGATCGTTGAGGTTGAAGGCGACGGCTGCGTATTCTGGCACGAGCTGAGCCCTGCCCATGAATCCGAGCTCACCGCCGCGCACACCTTCAGGAGCCTCGGAATAAAGCACGGCAAGGGTGTAGAAGTCAGCTTCTCCGTTATTGACACGCTCGGCATAGTCGCGCAGACGGGCCTTCACATTGTCGATCTCCTGCTGGGGCACGGAGGGGTAGAGTGTTATTATCTGCACGCCTACCTTCATGGGCACAGACGGAATGGAGTCTTGTGAGAGGCCTTCATAGAATCTGACCACATCGCGCGGAGTCACCTTGATGTTTTTGGTGAGGTTGTTCTTCACCATCTGCTCGCGCTGCATGTCGTTGATCTGAGTGAAATACATGTTGCGGAGGTCGGGAATCGAGCGATTGAAATACTGCTCTACTTTCTCCTTGGATCCGAGATTGGATATCAGATAGTTGATCTGATAGTCGACCTGGCTCTGCACGCGGCTGGCGGGCACCTCGATGGTGTCGAGCTC
>CAZBWZ010000186.1:0-3507 GCA_964495725.1 uncultured Bacteroides sp. | reverse complement strand
ACAAGATCTGTAAACTGCCTGCCGGTCATTGATTACTCGTCTTTGGCTTGATCCAACTCCTTGCGTGTCACACGGTAGACTATCAGATAGCTTATGCCTATGGCAAGAGATACGCATCCGAAGATTATCGGCACGACGACCGGGTCCGAGTTGGAAACTGAGGTAGAGAGATAATTAAATATACCTGCGATAACCAGCCCGATACCTATGAGGGAGAACATGCAGCCACGCAGCAGGCGGAGATTGAGTATCTCACGGGCGCTTTTTCGCGGTTTTCTCATTGATTCGACGAGTTTGTCGGTGTCTACTTCTTTATTGGCTTCGATGGCCTTGATTATGATCTGGGTCTGCTTGTTATCGCTGTTGATTTTTGTGAGTGCGGTGATCAGGACGATCGCGATCGGCAGAAAAACGCAGACAAATATGGGAACTAAGGTTGATACCATGATTGAGATTTTTTGATTGTTAATATCTAATTTTGTTAATGCTCTTGGTGAGATCTCGTATGTAAGACGCAGTCTGCGGACAAAAGGTGACATGGAAATCAAAAAAAATCGGAGCCTGCTGGTGATGGAGGTTCCGATTCTATATTAAAGAGAGGGTGAGGATGTGGTCAGAAGGGGTATTCTCCCATGCCGCATACCTCGGTGGATATCTCGCCGAGGGCACCGGAATTGGCGAGCACGCCAGTCTGCACCTTCACGAAGTCGATATAGCCGAGGTTAGCTTTGGAGCCGTCGGCCTTTATGGCGTTGGCGATTTTGAAGCCCGTGCGTTGCCCCGAAGATGCGGTGGCGTTGGCTGTGAGGTTGTCCGAGCCGATATTATCGGCGTATCCCCAGGCGTAGGCGGCATTGTTCCAGTATCCGGTGACGGGATTTTCGGAGTTCTTGGATGAGAGCAATGTGCCGGTGAGTGTGTATTCATCCTCGGCTACCCATGTCGGATAATAGTAGTCCTGTTTGTGTATGGGGGCGAGATACTTGACAAACCCGGTGCGCCCGTCGGATGCGGTCCAGTCGGTGTTCTTTTTCGGACCGTCCGGACGGTAGTAGGTCACGGAGAAGTCATGCAGTGTTGAGGCATCGGTCGACTCGCTGCCTGCGAGTTCGTACCACTGGTCATCGGGCATATGATTGCCGTTGGTGTCCTGCATCACCCATACGATGCCGGGCTCGTTGCTGCCGCCGCTGCTTGACAGGAAGGCATTGCCCGTCACATAGAAGTCATACTCGGCATTTCCGGCTTTGATGCTATGGTCGAGGCCCATCACGATGTAGCCGCCGAATGAGCCGAGTGACACAAACTGATTGTTGTTGATGCGGGTCTCGGCCCATGTATTGGCCTCTTCCTTTGTGGTGATTGACAGCGTCTGGCCCGATGCGTCGGTAAACTCGTTGATAAACTGACCGGGTGCGGGAATCCATTCATACACCCTGACACCCTCGAAGCTCTCGGCAGGCGTTGTGCCCGGGGTCTCATTGCCGTCAGACTCAAGCACATCGTCTTTGTTGCATGAAGCAAGTGCCACACCGGCCATCAAGGCCGATGCGACACAGGCAGAAAAACAAGGTATGCGTTTCATTATCTTGCGATCTTAAGGCTGTTGTTACCCGAGCGTACGATGTAGACACCGGCGGGAAGACCTGAGATGTCCAAGGTGCCTTCGCCAGACATCATGATCTGTCCGGATATGTTGCATATTGTGGCAAACGCCCCTGAGGCCACTGTCACGGTGGACGTGGGTTTGCTATATGTTATCGTGTTGGGGTCAGCTGTCATGCTGCCGAGCGAGTGGGTGCCGGCGGGCTTCACCATGAGCTTGTCGAGGCAGAAGTATCCGGGGGTATTCATGCCCCAGTCACCGGAGTCGGTGCTGGCCATGGTGAAATAGAGCTCGTTGACGGTGCCTAACGGTGTGAGGTCGACGTATCTCCAGCCGCGGTTGATCGTCAGGTCGCCGTTGGTGTACGACCCAAGTGACACGTCCATGGTCTGCTCGGAGCCGTCGGCCGACACGCCGTGGATGGTGAGGGTGAAGTCATCGCCGTTGGTGAACGCGCGTGCGAATGCGTCACCGTACTCCATGCAGTAGTAGGGATAGCTGTTGTTGTTGAGATATACTCCCTGCACGTCATAGCTCTTGCCTTCGGCAAACACCAGGTCGATGGAGCGGCGTGACATGTAGGGGCTGTAGTAGGCCACCATGTAGGGCACTGAGGCACTGACCACAGGTGCGCCGTAAGCGTCTTTCTTGACTTCGCCGTTGTCATCAAGGACGATACCGCCGGCGGCCATGTTGCTCCATTGCTGTAGCATGGTGTTTTCGGGTCGGGCGTTGTCGGCCGAATTAGAGGCCGTGAATCCCCACCATGTCTGGTATTCGCCTAAAGCACCGTGTACAAAGGTGAAGCACTGGCTATCGATGGTGGTGGCGTTGTCGTCGTAGGTCTTGGTCCATGAGCCGTTGGTGCTGTTGAATTCCAGCGGAGTAGTGGCTTTGGTGAGGTCGAGGATCACCATGTCGCCTTCGGCATTGGCAGCGGAGCAACCGAGAATGGCACCCGCAATCAGAATGAGCTGTTTTTTCATAAACATATAGTATTAATAAAAAATCATCGGTCGCGCCTCAATACATAGCTCGCCGATGACACAGCATCAAGTCCTGACAAATCCGTGAATACGGTATCCGGCGGAGTTTGTCATAGACCCATCCCATTGCCCGGGGCGAATCTGTATGTAGGCAAATAGCAGGTCTTCTGACTTATCCCGTATCTCCGCGCCTTCCCGGCTCATGGCCAGTGACATATTGCGGAGATCTATCCTTGCAGGTAGGCAAGGAGGGGAATCACAGCAGCGGGTACTGTCGCGGATTCACACCGCGTTCCCTTTCAAGGCCTCATAGACATCTGCTCCCAGAGCCCGGGCCACTATTCGACCGCAAAGTTACAATCATTATTTGATTTTCCAAAATAAAAAATCACAGGCATGATAAAATTAAATCGAGGGGGTGATACGATGATATCTGAGTTATTAAATGTTAAATATTTGCGTATGTCAAATTTTATGTCGTAATTTGTATATTCTACAATGGGGCTGATTGGCTTTGACAGCATGTAGAAAAGACGTGTAAGCGTGCAGAGCAACGATGGCTGCGCTCTATAAAACCTGACATCAGAAAATTTAAATGGCGAAAACAACTACGCTCTCGCTGCCTAACCGAAGCACAGTAAGTAAGGCTTAATCCGCGCAACAGTTGCGTGGACGAGACATCACCCGAAGGCACTGTTTCCGAGGCCGACGACAAGGTGGTGCTAATAAATCGGAGATAGGACGGACCAGGCCTCGAGATCTGTCCGAAACCAAGAGGATAAGGCTACGGTTGGTCGTCCCGGCCTGCCGCAGCACGAAAACCAACAGGTGACTACGCACGTAGAAAGCATCTCGATTCCGTGTTTGGACGAGGGTTCAATCCCCTCCAGCTCCACTATGAGGGTCGGACAGATT
>CAZBWZ010000185.1:0-3592 GCA_964495725.1 uncultured Bacteroides sp. | reverse complement strand
TTTCATTGATTCCGATGGAGCCAAACCGCATGATACGTCCATGGATCACATTATCTACTGATAGATTAAGAATTTATTTCAACCTATGCATCATCAAATACTTCATAAATATCATATCTCCTCAAAATTCAATGTATCAGAATTAAAAAAAAACTTATAGTTGATTTCCCGGATATTGATACAACGGCAATGGGATTTCCCATGGGCTGGGAACAAGAACCATTATGGAAAACATAATAATCTCTTGAAAGTAAACTCAAAGGTGGCATGACGATCAGAGATTTTCATACACAAAGCCACATAATAACCTGACTATATAACCTTACTGTCAAAAATTCTGTGCTTTGCCTCTCCTTAATCACCATACCCTCCCACTACGAGATGAGCTGTTTCACTATAAGATGAGTAATGACAGATAGGGCTATGGCCGATAACAGACCGATAAGCATACGCCATACCCACCAGATCTTCTTTGGCAGAATCCTGATGATAAACACACCGATAATCACGCATATAGTGATGATAAGATCAGATGTTGACTCTTTCATGATACCTTTACTATTACTATTGTTTATTCTTAATAGACACCTCTACATGCGCTCATTCACTATCGGGTGCCATCTATGCTTTATTTACGGGTCCGTAGGTCGCAATCATAAGATTGTACGTGTCAACTCATTGATGCAAAATGACACTTAAGTCAGATTGCTCATTATCAATCTCCTCATATCCGGCAACAGGAAACGCACTATCCAACACTTCCGATTTAAAAGCAACTCTTTTTCTACGGCACACCAATTTACCAATATATGTAATGAGATCATACAATTTATGGCCTTGCATGTGCAGATAAGCATTCTCAGGCGTAAGACTCTCTATTGAAAAATGATCCGGGAATCTTAGTGGTTACATCCTCCATGTAAATGATCTTATCGCCCCAGCCATCACCGAAGATACCGGGAGAATGGGTGGTGATGAAAAACGGAGAATTAGGATTAAGTTTGACAAATAAATTTATCAACTTATACTGCCAACTTATATCAAGCGAGTTTTCAGGCTCATCTATCAATACCACCGACTCCTTTTCTTCCAGCAGGAAGATACCTACAATAATATTCACATCGGGATATGGAGTAAACCTGACTTTGCTCCTGTTCCATAGTTCAATGTCAATTTCCTGAATCTTTATTTGCGTCATATCAACCATTTTTCACATCATTAATTCACCACTTAACGGAATACAACGTCACATCCATTCATCATAACGGTGTACAGTCGACTGGCAAGTGCAAAATTAAGCTTTGAATTCGAAATAATCAATTTTGAAAGTTGAAAATTTCAGCTGTTAAAAATGTATGGGTCAAGGCCGCAGCAAATATTTTTTCGTTTGTCTGATGGCTTACACGATGAGATAAGCCTATCGCTCGGCCCCCATCGCTTCTTATTATTGTAATCCGTCCTTGCTTAAATAGCAAAATGGTGTTGAAAATCAAAGATTTTCAACACCATTTTGCTCGTTGTGCTTGGTGCTTGTGATCCGGCCGGGATTCGAACCCGGGACCCACAGCTTAGAAGGCTGTTGCTCTATCCAGCTGAGCTACCAGACCATTGCGTCTGCAAAGGTAGATGTTTTTGTCGGTATATGCAACTTTTACCCTCCTTTTTTGAAATTTTAATCTTTAATCCTGAACTTTGTCAGCCCCCCGGCGTTTTAATTACAAAAACAATTAAAACTTACAATTATGGATGAATTTAACAAAATCATAGGCGAAGACCGCCCTACTCTCGTTGATTTTTTTGCCACATGGTGCGGTCCCTGTAAAGCTCAGGCTCCTATTCTTGAAGACGTAAAAAACACTGTCGGTGACAAGGCCAATATCATCAAAGTCGATATTGATAAGAATCAGCAGCTCGCCGCACAATACAATGTGCGCTCTGTGCCCACGCTGATCATGTTTAAAAACGGTATGGCCGTATGGCGCGCCGTAGGCGTACAGCAGGCCCAGACCCTCACCGACAAGATTTACGAGCATCAGCTCACCAAATCCGACGAAAAATAATTCGTAATCTTTTCATACCTTAATGTAACCGGGATGCGCTCGACAGAGCACATCCCGGTTTTTCGATTGCTCAGAGGTTCATCACCGCGCGCTTGAAGGCCACCATCTTCAGCGCCGCGTCGGCACACTCCGCGCCCTTGTCGCCGACAGTGCCGTCGATGCGCGCTATGGCATCCTCCTCCCTGTCTACGGTCAGTACACCGAATATCACAGGTGTGTCGCAGTCGGCATTGAGGGCGGTGACACCCTGTGTCACGCTCTGGCACACATAATCGAAATGAGGTGTGCCGCCGCGGATTACCGTGCCGAATACTATCACCGCATCAAAGAGCGACGCCTCGATGAGCTGAGACGCGCCGAATGTAAGCTCAACCGCACCCGGCACATGCATCACGGTGACATCATTGTCAGTATCCACGCCGTTAGCCTTAAGCCGCTCCACAGCCGACCTCACCATGCTGTCGTTGATATGGGCGTTCCATTCGGCGGCGACGATGGCCACCCTTACGTCATGTAGCTCAGGAGCCTCGGTCTGAGGCATGTTTTGCTTTTGTGTAGACATATATTCAATATTATACTGTTTTTCTCAGCAAACTTACAAATTATTTTCGGATAGCGCAACACCCGGCATCACAGCAGCCCGTAGATAAATATCACCATGATGGCCGCCGGAGCCACGTACCGCATGCACACACGCAGCCAACGCTCCACCAGCGGATGCGCGGACAGCTGTCCGCTGATAAATCTGCGGTCCACCACCCAGCCGGCATACACGCTGATGATGATGCCGCCCAAGGGCAGGAGTATGTTGGACGACACGTAATCAAAGAGATTGAACAACGACATGCCGAAGACAGTGACATGCGACAGCGGCCCGAATGACATCGCGCACAGTGAGCCGAACACCACGGCGATACAGATATTGGCAGTCGTGGCCGCACGCCTGCCCATCTTATGCTCCTCCACAAAATAGGTGATCGAGATCTCGCTCATCGATATGGTGGAGGTGAGCGATGCCACGAAGAGCAGCACAAAGAAGGCCACCGACCATATCTGCCCACCCGGCATACGCTCGAATACTGCCGGCAGCGTCTCAAACACAAGCTGCGGCCCGGCTGTGGGCTCCATACCGTAAGAAAACACAGCCGGGAAGATCAGCACGCCGGCCAGCAGGGCCACCAGTGTGTCGAGCACCGCAGTGATCGCAGCACTGCGCACCAGCGGTGTCTCGTCAGCAAAGTAAGAGGCATAAGTCATCAGGCAGGTCAGACCGAGGCTCAGCGAGAAAAAGGCCTGACCCATGGCTCCGATCACCACCGACGGGGTGATCCGGCCGAAATCAGGAA
This sequence comes from uncultured Bacteroides sp., assembly GCA_964495725.1. Taxonomy (GTDB): domain Bacteria; phylum Bacteroidota; class Bacteroidia; order Bacteroidales; family Muribaculaceae; genus CAG-873. Next base: position 186 of record CAZBWZ010000185.1, on the reverse strand, counting down.
AAAATAGAAAATCAAGACCTTTGGACGCACCTGGCAGCGACAGGGAATTGATGCAGAACACCACAAGAATGAAAAACAGCACCGGCATGAAGATATTCGACACACGCTCGATGCCCTTCTCTATACCACGCGTCAGCACCATGAAATTGATAGCGAGAAACACCAGGGTCCACAGCACCATGCGCC
>CAZBWZ010000184.1:0-3594 GCA_964495725.1 uncultured Bacteroides sp. | reverse complement strand
ATTACGAGTCCGTGTTTCACCAGATCAAGGTTGGCCTGAAACACTTTCTCTTTGAATTCTTCTAACATTATGGAAATTCTTAAGGTTATCTTTTTTAGTTTCTTTCTCCGGTGAGAGCCGCCCGGTGGGGACAACTGTCACCGGAGACAAATATGTATTATTGAGTATTGACAACTGGTCAACTTACCGAGATGGCATTACCAGAAGTACCAGTAGAAGGCTGCAGTGATACCGAGGATGATAACTGTATGTACAATATCCCAGGTGTTCCAGCTCTGACGGGTAACTGCACGCTGCTCGGGTGTAGATGTGCCGAACACAAGACCACGGATCTTCTCTGGCGAAGGAGCCTTAGTGCATAGACTAACCACTACCACAACAGCGAGACATACCACGAGCATCCATCCGCAGAAGAAAAGCCAGTTGTAATCGTAGAGCACTGTCTGGATAAAGCTGCCGCCACCGGCTCCCTGCTCGAGTCCGAGCACACCGCCGTAGTATACCTTGGCACCGAGACGGGCAAGACCGATCACCAGACCGGTGATGAGGCCCCACATACCGCCCTGGGCGGTAGCGCGTTTCCAGCATACACCCATCAGGAAGGCTGCAGCGATACCTGGAGCCAGCACTGACTGCACATCCTGGAGATAGAGATAGAGTACGTCGCCGACCTTACGCATCACCGGTATCCAGAGAATACCTAACACGACAATCACAACTGTAGCGGCCTGACCGATTTTCACAAGTTTCTTGGGATCGGTCTTCGGGCGATAACGCTGGTAGAAGTCAATGGTGAAGAGAGCTGCCGAGGAGTTGAAGAGCGAGGCGAGCGATGACATGAGGGCTGCGAGAATACCGCATACAATCAGTCCCTTGATACCCGCCGGGAGCAGTTTGGCAACGAGCGTGGGAAAAGCGGCGTCGGTAATGGCTTTGCCTGTCTCACCGTCGAGGGGAAGGAAGCTGCCCATCTTCTGGTGTAGTGCAAATGCGATCATACCGGGGATGAGGAAGAGGAATACGGGCAAAAGCTTGAGATAGGCGCCGAAGATAGTGCCTCGGCGTGATTCACGCTCATTTTTGCCGGAGAGCACGCGCTGCACGATAAACTGGTCGGTACACCAGTACCAGAATCCGATGACAGCCGAGCCGATAAGAGCTCCGAGCCATGGATACTGCGCATCGTTGTTAGAGCGGATGAGATTGGTCATGTGGTCGCCATACTGATTCACCTCTACCTCTGAGCAGATGCGCATCATTTCATCCCAACCGCCGAGCTCCTTGAGACCAAGCACCAGGATTATGAGCGAACCGAGAAGAAGAATCGGAGTCTGGAGCACCGATGTGTAGAGCACGGATTTCATACCTCCGAATATGGTGTAGAGAGCTGTGAGCACTACCAGTCCGACTGCGGCTATCCAGAAGAAGTCAATACCCCAGAGTGTATCGATACCGAATACTTGCTGGAACACGAGACCTCCGGCATACACTGTGACAGCAACCTTGGTGAGCACATAGCTGATAAGTGAGATAACCGACAGAATAGTACGCGATGCGCCATTATAGCGGCGCTCGAGAAATTCAGGCATCGTTATTACCATCGAACGTGAATAGAAAGGCACGAATACCCATCCGAGGATAAGTATCATCCAGCCCTGTATCTCCCAGTGGGCCATAGCCATACCTGATGATGCACCTGAGCCTGCGAGACCTATGAGGTGCTCCGAGCCTATGTTTGATGCGAAAATTGACGCACCGATCGCGATCCAGGTGGCATCCTTGCCACCCAGGAAGTAGTCTTCTGCATTGCCTTGTTTCTGACGCATCACATATACAATGATGCCTATCAGCGCAATAAAGAACAATGCAATGACCAACCAGTCTAAAATTGCCATTTCTTATAAGATTTAGATTTAAAAATTTCAATTAATTTTTGTTGATGACAACCGGTGGGTGCCGACTTCATTCAGAGACATTCGGCTCCCTGGCATATTCCTGCCTTACTTCTCTACTCCGAATTTGTAGATGCAGTGGCTGGTATAAGTGTCACCGGGCTTGAGCAGCACGCTGGGCCATTCAGGTTTATTGGGACTGTCGGGATAGTGCTGGGTCTCCAGACAGATGCCTGTGCGCTGGGCATAGGTGATGCCCTTCTTGCCGGTCACAGTGCCGTCAAGGAAGTTGCCGCTATAGATCTGTATGCCGGGCTCGTCGGTATAAACGGTGAGCGTGATACCTGTCTCGGGTGACTTGAGTATCACAGCCTCTTTGGTGATATCACCCTTGGTATCGAGCACGAAGTTATGGTCATAACCGTTGCCGTATTTTATCTGCATGTCATCAGATTCGATATCCTTGCCCACTGTCTTCTCAGATGTGAAATCAAACGGAGTGCCCTTTACGGTCACTATCTCTCCGGTGGTCATGTAGGTGGAGTCAACGGGTGTGTAGCTTGTTGCCGCTACCTGCAGTATGTTGTCTGTCACCGGCTTGGTGGGATCTCCGTTGAGATTGAAATATGAGTGGTTGGTCATGTTGATGACTGTAGCCTTGTCTGTTGTGGCCTTGTAGGCTATATCGATAGAGTTGTCAGACGTGAGCGTGTAAGTCACTTCAGCAGTCACGTTGCCGGGAAAATTGTTGTCGCCGTCGGGTGAATGCATCACCAATGTGAGTGTGCTGTCGTTTGACTCCTTCACCTCATACACCTGATACTGCCATCCGGTGGGACCGCCGTGCAGAGTATGGCCGAAGTTGTTGGTAGGCAACTGTATCTCATTTCCGTCTATCGTTATCTTGCCCTTGTTGATGCGATTGGCATATCTGCCGATTGACGCACCGAAGTCAGTCAGGTTGTTCTGGGGCAGATATGATGAGATGCTGTCAAATCCGAGCACCACATCTTTCAGGTTACCATCGCGGTCAGGTGCCATAATGGATACGATGCGTCCGCCGAAATTGGTGACACACACCTCCATTCCGTTGGCATTGGTGAGCTTGTAGAGCCCGGTCTTCTTGCCGTCGACTTCGGTGATAAAGTTTTCAGGATTGAGTCCGGATGCCGTGAGACCGGCCTGTGTATCGGCTGATTCGCCAGCTTTCTCACCTGCGGTCTTCCCGCCCGAACATGACCCCAGCAGAGCCAGGGCTGCCGCTGACAGCATGTAGATTTTGGGGAATTTCATTTTTCTGGTTTTATTATTTGATTTAAGTAAAAATAGTTATCGCATGGATGCCGTCGCCTCACGGCAGTATTCAAACGACAAATTTAGCATTTATTTTTTTACATAGGGCAGTTTTATATCTTTTTTCTGATGAGTTTTGTTTTTATTGGCTCCGAAATCGATAACTGGTCATGAAAAACACTAAATTTACGCGTGATTACGCTCAATTACCAAAAAAATATGTAACTTTGTGGGTTAAAAGCAGGCTGCCTGTCGGGCACATGCTAATCTTAAAGAACAACACCCGCTGAAACAAACTAATCAAGATATATTATATGTACAGAACCAATACTTGCGGAGAGCTCCGTATAGATAATGTGGGACAGGATGTCACACTTGCCGGATGGGTACAGCGCATCCGCAAAATGGG
>CAZBWZ010000183.1:0-3622 GCA_964495725.1 uncultured Bacteroides sp. | reverse complement strand
TGGATCAAGCCAAAGACGAGTAATCAATGACCGGCAGGCAGTTTACAGATCTTGTCGAGGGCTCACAGGCTGCGTTGAGGCGCTTTCTTGTGGCCCTCTGCTGCGGAGATACTGCGCTGGCTGATGACATTGCCCAGGATGCCTACCTAAAGGCATACATCGCGTGTGACAGGCTTAACGATCCTGATAAATTCAAGGTCTGGATATTCAGCATCGCCTACAATACATTTATCAGCAACAGACGTGCCGTAAAGCAATTCGCCGATTATGATGAGACACGTAACCTGGCAGCTGTGGAGACAAGCGACTCCGCATTTCGCTATCAGGCTCTTTACGCCGCCCTCAACCGACTGCCCGACAAAGAGCGCACATCAGTTCTGCTATATTACATGGAGGGCTATTCCATCAAGGAGATAGCCGAGATTGAGGAGACATCCCAGGATGCGGTGAAGCAGCATCTCTCACGTGGCCGCAACCATCTGCGCGGCCTATTGTCAAATGATTAAACCCACACTATGGACGACCAGAAGATAAAAGAATTATTCAGAGACTTCCGTCCCGAGCTGTCATCGTCATCTCAGTTCATCAACCGGTTGCAGAGAAACATCGATACAATCGAGGCCCTGAAGCAATACAATACCCGCCTAAGACGCCACAACAGGATAGCCGTGGCGATAGCCGCCGCCTGCGGATTCGTGATGGGTATGCTCATGACCATGCTCCTTCCTGTGATCAGCGGTATGCTGCCTGTATTCAGCATCACTCTGCCTATGCTGAATATCAGCGACACCGGAATTGACACCGGGGTATTGGCATGGATACTCATAGGAGGCACCAGCGTAATCACAGCCATAAACACCTACGAAATCGCCATGTCGAAATTCTCGACAAAAGACCGCCAGTGCCGCCGCGACGCCTGACGTGCTCCCTACAATGTCATACTCACCGACTCACCGGGCTCAAGAGATATCCTGTATGACTTATCACCGACAATGACGGTAGTCACTCCACCGGCATCCGAAGTCACCTTAAAGGTCGTTACCTTACCGTCGGTCCAATCGGCATCGACCGTGAAGGCACCCCGTGCCCGCAATCCCTTGAAGCTGCCTTTCCCTGCCCACTGCTCCGGCAGCGCGGGAAGGAGGGTGATGCTATCCGGTGTGGACTGTATCAGCATCTCGGCCACACCGGCCGTACCGCCGAAATTACCGTCGATCTGAAATGGAGCGTGAGCGTCAAGAAGATTGGGATACGTGCCGCCTCCGTGGCGCTTGTCAGGCCCCTCGTACCGGTCGGGACTTACATATTTCAGCAGCCTGCGGTACATGGAATACGCCTTGTCGTCGCTCCGCAGGCGTGCGAGCAGATTGATACGCCATCCTGTGCTCCAGCCCGTGGTATTCTCGCCCTTGATCTCCAGTGTCCTGAGCGCGGCATCAGCAAGCGCGGGAGTCTCTGACAAGGTGATATGTGTGCCCGGAAACAATCCGTAGAGATGAGACTGATGGCGGTGCTGGGGATCCTGCTCCTTGTAATCCACAGCCCACTCCTGTAGCTGTCCGGCGCCCCCGACCCTGTAGGGTGCAAGCCGTGACAAGGCGGAATCTATCTCCGCCACGAGCCCGCTGTCAATGCCAAGAGCCGTTGCCGCATGCCGTGTGTTATCGAGACACTCACGGATTATGGCCAGATCCGCCGTAGCTCCGGCACTTGTGGCGATAGCGGTGCCGTCGGATGCGATAAAGCAGTTTTCGGGCGAGGTAGACGGCGATGTAATGAGGTTGCCGTCGACATCCTCAACAAGCCAATCCAGACAAAACTCCGAGGCGCCCTTCAACACAGGGTAGTATTCTCTCAGAAAATCCTTATCCATAGTGTACAGATAGTGCTGCCATATATGCGAGGCGAGCCACGCACCGCCCATATTCCAATTGGCCCACTGCGGATGGTCATAGCCATGTCCCACCGGGCAGGTCATAGCCCAGATATCAGTATTATGGGCCGCACACCAACCCCTGTCCACATTGTAGTATTCCTTTGCGGTAATCGCTCCGGTCCCGGGCAGCTGGCTGATGAATGACAGCAGCGGCATATGCATCTCGCTGAGATTGGTGACTTCGGCAGGCCAGTAATTTTCTTCGAGATTAATGTTGACCGTATAGTTTGAGCGCCAAGGCGCGAAGGTGTACTCGTTCCACAACCCCTGCAGGTTGGCGGGCACCCCGGGTGTACGCGAACAGCTGATCAGCAGATAGCGACCATACTGGAAATACAACTCCTCGAGATCCGGATCATACGTATGCTCGTCGCCATATTTTATAAGCCTCACATCCGTTGGCAGCTCCTGCAACAGGGCATCAGATGTGCCGAAATCGAGGCTGACACGCGAGAAATATCGGTCGTAATCCTCAGTGTGGCGGCCAGCTATATCATCAAACTTCATCGCCAGCGCATGGTCGCGGCGACCGTCGGCTATCCCACGGTAATCCCTGCGTGAATCGGCAGGATTCACGGCCGCGCCCTCATAATTCGTCGCGATGGCTACATACACAGTCACATCCGTAGCATCGTTGACATCAATACCACCATCATTCACGATTACATCTCCGGTCGCACTGGTCACTGCCACATCGGCCCTGAAATGTATGCCGCGCGAGGGGTCGAACAGCATGGTCTCAACATTGCGCCCGTTTTCCTCCTTCATCTCAAATCCGTAGGGCGCGTACCCGTCGGCATATATACCGGCTTTCCCTACCCCCTTGCTGTATGGCAGCGGAGAGTCGAAACTGAGCGACATCGACATCGGTCGGGATGACGTGAGCCTCACGGCAATAATGCTGTCAGGGACGGAAGCAAGGTATTCTGCCACTATCTCATTGTCACCCTTGGTGTAATTCACGGTGGCTACTGCCTTGTTGAGATCGAGCCGGCGGCTGTAATCGCTCACAGGTGTCTTGTCCTTGTAGTCTATGTATATATTGCCCACAGGCTGATAATACTGGCTGTTATGCCCCTGCATCTTACGCTGCAACGCCTCCGCGCCCTGATAGTCACCGGCAGCGAGAGCGCGCCGTGTCTCTTCCAGATATCTGTATGCACCCGGATTATAAGCCACGGTATCCGGTTCTCCGCTCCACAGGGTGATATCATTCAGCGAGATTCTCTCGCGGTACGGATCACCATAGACCACGGCCCCCTGCGCACCGTTGCCTATCACCAATGTTTCCTCAAAAAACTCTGCCGGACGATCAAACTTCAGCATCAGATCATTGGCCTCGCAAATGAATAAGGCCGCCGTGCCGATAAACAAACACATCAATTGCTTCATGCATCATGCTTTTAGGGTTACTGTGCGAAATTACAAAAAAGTTTTTGATTATTATAAGCAGTGTCGCGATAAAAATCCGACCGCCTCAGATCAGACTTTCATCGCGACACCTCTATCTATTATTTATGTCGATTTCTCCTGCAGGGGGGCATATTATAAATATGAGTGTGTATCAAAATAGGAAATTCAACGAAATGTAGGGACATCGCTTTGCGATGTAGCACTGAGTTTCATTGAGCTCCTATTACATGCCGAAGGCTACAGTACATGACAATTTTATTGGGTGGTTGATGA
>CAZBWZ010000182.1:0-3650 GCA_964495725.1 uncultured Bacteroides sp. | reverse complement strand
TACTATATATTTTGTGAAATAACGGCTGCAAAGGTAGTGATTTATTTTATAATAAACAAATGGGCAGCGCCATGGAAGTCCTCAAAAGATGCCCCCGGTGTCAAACTTTAATATTTTTTGCACAGTGAGAGGGCGGATTAGCATAAATATCACTAATATATCATGCAAAGTGTTAACCGGGTTATTGAAAATCCCCTCAATGCTGACTGAGCCAGTGTCACCGGCTGAATGTATAATTTGAGCGGCATAGGATGACGGTGTCATAAAAAAACAGTATATTTGCATTGGAAAACCACAATAGCCAGAAAAAGTAAGATGAAAAGAATTGACCGGGAGACCGTGCAACGCATACTCGACACTGCCGATATCGTAGAGGTGGTGAGCGATTTTGTAAACCTCAAGAAGCGTGGAGCCAATTACATAGGCTTGTGCCCGTTTCATAACGAGCGCACGCCGTCATTCTCCGTATCCCGGTCAAAGGGTATATGCAAGTGCTTCAGTTGCGGTAAAGGGGGCTCGCCTGTCAACTTCATCATGGAGCATGAGCAGATGTCTTTTAATGAAGCCCTGCGCTATCTCGCCCGAAAATATAATATTGAGATAAAGGAGCATGAAATGACAGAGGCCGAGCGCGAGGAGGCTACCGAGCGCGAGGCCCTGATGGCAGTCAATGATTTTGCCTTGGGCGAATTTGTCAGGAATCTGACATCAACAGACGATGGCCGTGATATAGGTCTGGCCTATTTCAGGGAGCGCGGCATCAATGAGCAGATGATAGAGCGTTTCAAGCTCGGATACTCTCTTGACCGTGGGGATGCTCTCTACAAAGAGGCGTTGGCCAAGGGATATGATGAGAAGCACCTCCTGACGGCGGGTCTCTGTGCCCGCAGCGAAAAGACAGGCACCGTCTACGACCGCTTCCGCGGCCGTGTGATGTATCCGGTGTTCTCGGTGTCCGGCAGAGTGGTGGCTTTTGGTGGCCGCACGCTGCGCAATGACAAGAGCGTGGCGAAATACGTCAACTCACCCGAATCTGTCATCTATCACAAGAGCCGCGAACTCTACGGGCTATACCAGGCCAAACAGTCGATAGTGCGGAATGATAAATGTATATTGGTGGAGGGATACATGGATGTGATATCCATGCATCAGGCAGGAATCGAGAATGTGGTCGCGTCATCCGGCACGTCCCTCACTGAGGGACAGATACGCCTGATACACCGCTTCACTGATAATGTCACTGTGATATATGACAGCGACGCGGCCGGAATCAAAGCCTCGCTGCGAGGCATCGACATGCTGCTCGCCGAAGGAATGAATATCAAGGTGCTTCTCCTGCCTGACGGTGATGACCCTGACTCGTTTGCCCAGCATCACTCATCGGCCGAGGTGATGGAGTATATCGAAGGGCACGAGACTGATTTCATACGGTTCAAGACCTCGATCCTGCTCGATGATGCCAAGAATGACCCTATCGGGCGGGCACGTGTCACCAACAATATCATCAGATCGATAGCAGTGATTCCTGACGCGGTGCTCCGTAACGAGTATATCCGCGAGTGCTCGCGGATGCTCGAGGTAGATGACAGGGTGCTCGTGTTGCAGATGCAGAAGGTGATGGCGGATAACGCCTCCAGACCTCAGAGACCCGCGGTCAACGATGATGATCCTCCCCGGGCTGACCCGATCCCGGCAAAGGGAGCTGCGGACACACCTCCGGATGGCCCCGGGCCTGATACACATGCCCATCCTCAGCCGTCAGTATCTGCCACTGTTTCGCTCTACGAACGCGAGTTGCTGAGATACATAGTGAAGTACGGCATGGTCACGCTCATCGAGGACGACGGTAATCCGGTGTCCGTGCTCGAATACGTGAGGGCTGAGCTCGATGCCGATGAAATCTTGTTTGCAACACCGCTGTATGCGACCATCTACCGGAAGGCTATGGCTATGATGGATGCGTCATGGAGCGCTGACAGTGTATCATGCCGTGAGAGACTTGACGAAATATATGCCGGGGAGATGAGAGAGGGACAGGAAGAGATACGCCTGCAGGCTACCGACCTCGCAGATATAGAGAACCGTGAGAAGTTGCTGAGAGAGCGGTGTGACGATAACTATCTGCGGCGGCTTGATGAGTTCGCCGTAAGATACCTGGAGTCACGGCTCATATCCGATCCTGATGACGGGGTGCGCCGCACGGCTACAGACCTTGTCGCCGAGAAGTATACCCTGAGCAAGGTACACACCCACTATGCACGGGTGGCAACCGAGCGTGAGCGTCTGGCCGAGCTTGTGCCCCGTGCGGTGGCCGAGCTCAAGCTCGGTATCATCAACGACAGGATTTCTCATAATCATCTGCGCCTTAAGCAAATCGCTGATGATGGCGAACTCATCTCCGTACTCATGGAGCAGAAAGAACTATTCGAGTGCAGGGCGGCACTTGCCAAGTATCTCGGCGAGCGTATCGTGGCGCCCCCGCACAGGTCATGACCACGACAAATTTGCACAAATATGCCCTGAAAACCTTAAAGTGTGTTAATAGAGCAGTGGGAATGAAACAAAAAGTGTAAATTTGCAACTTGAAAATCTAAAAATATGAAATTATTACAAGAGAAACTGGCAAAATACACCGAGCCGCAGCAAGTGAAGGCCGCAGGTGTCTATCCATATTTCCGTGAGATTTCATCGGAACAAGATACCGAAGTGATGATTAACGGCAAGCGTGTGCTGATGTTCGGATCCAACTGCTATTCGGGTCTTGTCAGCGATCCCCGTATCAAGGAAGCCGCTATCGAAGCCACAAAGAAATATGGCACCGGATGCGCCGGCTCGCCCTTTCTCAACGGCACTCTCGATATCCACAAGCAGCTTGAGGCCAAACTTGCCGAATATATAGGCAAGGAAGACGTTATGATTTACAGCACGGGGTTTGAGGTCAACCTCGGTGTCGTGTCCACTCTCACAGGCCGTGAGGATTACATCCTGTGGGATGAGCAGGATCACGCTTCGATTATAGAAGGACGGCGCCTTTCGTTCTCCCAGGCCCTCAAGTACAAGCACAACGATATGGCGTCTCTGGAGCAGCAGCTGCAGAAATGCGATCCTGATAAAGTGAAGCTCATCGTCACTGACGGTGTATTCTCGATGGAGGGTGATGTGGCCAATATCCCTGAGATCGTACGTCTGGCCAAGAAGTACAATGCCACCGTAATGGTAGACGAGGCCCACGGTATCGGTGTGTTCGGCAAGGGTGGCCGCGGCACGGTCAACCACTTCGGGCTCACCGACGATGTCGACCTGGTGATGGGTACATTCTCCAAATCATTTGCCTCTCTCGGTGGATTCATCGCTACGGACAAGGAAATCACCAACTTCCTCCGTCATCATTCACGATCATATATCTTCACCGCGAGCATTACTCCCGCCTCTACTGCCGCAGCCCTCAAGGCTATCGACATCATGATAGCAGAGCCAGAGCGTCAGGAGCATCTGTGGGAGATCACCCACTACGCCCTGGACGGATTCCGCAATATGGGATGCGAGATAGGTAATACATCCACACCGATTATCCCGCTCTTTATCCGAGACAATATCAAGACATTCACCGTGACCCACGATCTGCTCGAAGAGGGTATCTTTGTCAATCC
>CAZBWZ010000181.1:0-3719 GCA_964495725.1 uncultured Bacteroides sp. | reverse complement strand
CCCTCTTCTTCCAGGGCATCGGCTGGGGCAACGGCTGGGAGATGGCCTTCATCGTGATCGGTGCGCTCGGCTTCATCTGGATGGGCTTCTGGGTGTTCCTCTACAAGAAACCGGCTCAGAACCCCGGTGTCAACGCCGCCGAGCTCGCATATATCGAGAGCGACAACGTGACCCCCGACGAGACCGCCAGGCAGAAAGCCGAGATCGAGAACAAGGAGGAGAAATCGATCCCCTTCCTCAAGTGTCTCACTTACCCGCAGACATGGGCTGTGTTCGTCGGCAAGTTCTTCACCGACGGCGTGTGGTGGTTCTTCCTGTTCTGGACACCGGCCTACATCACTGATGTATTCGGTCTGTCCACCTCCAAGGGCGAGGGTATGTGGATGATCTTCGTGCTGTATCTCATCACGATGCTGTCGCTCTACGGCGGCAAGCTGCCGGCCATCCTCATCGACCGCGCCCAGGCCAAGGGCATCTCCACCAACCCCTACAAAGAGCGTATGAAGGCGATGCTCATCTTCGCCGTGTTCCCGCTGCTGGCCCTCACCTGCCAGCCCCTGGCCAGCGTATCGATATGGCTGCCCATCATCATCATCGGTATCTGCGGCGCCGCCCACCAGTCATGGTCGGCCAATATCTACACCGTGGTGGGTGACATGTTCCCCAAGAGCACCGTGGCCACCATCGTGGGTATCGGCGGTATGGCCGGCGGTATCGGATCGTTCCTCATCAACTTCCTGTCGGGCAAGCTGTTTACCTACGCCGGTGACACCAACATGAACTTCCTCACCTTCGAGGGCAAACCCGCGGGCTACTTCATCGTGTTCTGCATCTGCGGTCTGGCCTATCTGCTGGCCTGGGTGATCATGAAGATACTCGTGCCCAAATACAAGGTGATACAGTACGACCACCAGATCGAGAAATAAATCAACCAATCATACAACCACTCCGGGCCCGATGACGGGCCCGGAATCATCAACAATACAATCATGAAAGCATTGAATCGCAAGACCGTCGACGCTCCCCTGCGCCCGGTAAAAGTGTTCCAGTTCGGCGAAGGCAACTTCCTGCGCGCGTTTGTAGACTGGCAGTTTGACATCGCAAACGAGAAAGGCGTACTCGATACCGGCATCGCCGTGATCACTCCTATCTTCGGCCAGAGCAAGGTGGTGGACATCCTCAAGGAGCAGGATGGTCTCTATCACGTGGTGCTGGAAGGCGTGGAGAATGGCAAGCCCAAACGCGAAATCCGTCTGATCAAGTCAGTGCAGGATGTGTTCTCACCCACTAACGAACCCGAGAAATATCTCGAATACATATACTCGCCCGACCTGCGCTTCGTGGTATCGAACACCACAGAGGCCGGTATCCGCTATGAGGAGGACGATGTGCTGGCCGACGAGCCCAAGACATTCCCCGGCAAGGTGACAGGATTCCTCTACAAGCGCTTCAAGCACTTCAACGGCGACCCCACAAAGGGTCTGATCTTCCTGTGCTGCGAGCTCATCGAGGATAACGGCACACATCTCCACGAATATGTGATCAAGCACGCCGAAGAGCACAAGCTCGGCCAGGACTTCATCGACTGGGTCAACAACAACTGCATCTTCTGCGACACTCTCGTTGACCGCATCGTGCCCGGATTCCCCCGCGACAACATCAAGGAAATCCAGGAGGAGATCGGCTTTGACGACAACGTGGTCGACAAGGGCGAGTTCTACCACCTCTGGGCCATCGGCGGCAAGGACTGCGAGAAGGTGCGCGAAGAGCTGCCCCTCGACAAGGCCGGCCTGCACGTGATCTACCTGCCCTCTATCAAACCCTACCGTGACAAGAAGGTGCGCATCCTCAACGGCTCACACACCGGTATGGTGGCCATGTCGCTGCTCATGGGTCTGGAGACCGTGCGCGAGGCTTTCGAGAACGAGAAGGTCAACAAATTCGTCAACCAGATGGTAGAGAAAGAGGTGCTGCCGATGATCGACGAAGATCCCGAGGAGCTCAAGACATTCGCCGCCGGCATCCTGGAGCGCTTCTACAACCCCTACGTAAAGCACCTGCTCAGCTCTATCGCCCTCAACTCGCTCTCCAAGTGGGAGGCACGCAACTTCCCCACCGTAAAGGACAACTGGGAGAAGGCTCAGAAGATCGCCGACTACGAGCTGCTCACATTCGCTGCCCTGCTGTCGCTCTACGCCCCCAATTCAGGCTTCACACCCAACGACAACGCCGACCAGATCAAATTCATCCAGGACAACTGGGATGACAACGATATCGACGCCACCGTGGCCAAGATCGTGGGCAGCGACATCTTCCTGGAGAACTTCGAGACCGTAGTGCCCGGATTCACAGCCAAGGCAGCAGAATACGTGAAGGATATCCGCACCCTGGGTATGGACAAGGCCCTCGAGAAATTCCTCGAAGCCCACAAATAATCTTCAGCCGATGAAACGCATCATCAAGATAAACCGCGCCGACAACGTCGCCGTCGTTCTCACCGACGGCGTCGAGGCCGGCGAGGTGTTCAACGACGGCGACGAGAGCGTGACTCTTGCCGAGCCTATCCGCCGCGGCCACAAGTTTGCCCTGCGCCATATAGCCGAGGGCGAGCCCGTGATCAAATACGGATACCCCATCGGACACGCCACACGCGACATCGCCCCCGGCGAGTGGATACACTCGCATAATCTGAAGACATCGCTCAGCGATAATCTCGAATACACCTACAACCCCACACCCAAGGCTGAGGAAAGCCACGGAGCATGCCCCCGGATCAACGGATTCCTGCGCTATAACGGCGACATGGGCATCCGCAACGAGCTCTGGATAGTGCCCACGGTGGGATGCGTCAACGGACAGGCCAATGCCATAATCCGCCGCCTCAAGGAAGAGGCCGACCTCTCGCACGTGGATGACATCCGCGCCTATACCCACAATTACGGCTGCTCACAGTTAGGTCAGGACCACGCCAACACACGTGCGGCTCTGGCCGCTCTGGTGCGCCACCCCAATGCCGGCGGTGTGCTGGTGCTCAGCCTCGGTTGCGAGAACAACCAGCTCGATGCCTTCAAGGAGGAGCTCGGCGAATACGATCCCGAGCGCGTGCGCTTCCTGATCGCACAGCAGGTCGAGGATGAGGTGGAGGAAGGCGTCAAGCTCTGCAAGGAGCTGGTGGAGCGCATGAAGCAAGACAGCCGCCAGCCCCTGCCCATCAGCAAGCTCAAAGTGGGTCTGAAGTGCGGTGGCAGCGACGGTATGTCTGGCATCACCGCCAATCCGCTCGTAGGCCTCTTCAGCGACCGCCTCATCGGTTGCGGCGGCAGCACGATCCTCACCGAAGTGCCCGAGATGTTCGGAGCAGAGACCATACTCATGAACCGCGCTACCGGCACCGATGTATTCGACAAGACCGTACATCTCATCAACGACTTCAAGGAGTATTTCCGCTCTTACGGCATGCCTATATATGAGAATCCATCGCCGGGCAACAAGGAGGGCGGTATCACCACCCTTGAGGAGAAGTCGCTGGGATGCGTGCAGAAAGGCGGAGCCATGCCCGTGGTGGATGTGCTCAAATACACACAGCCGCTGGTAAAGCAGGGCCTCAACCTGCTCAACGCCCCGGGCAACGACCTGGTGGCCGCCACATCGCTCGCCCTCTCGGGCTGCCAGCTGGTGCTCTTCACCACAGGCCGCGGCACACCCTTCGGCACATTCGT
>CAZBWZ010000180.1:0-3810 GCA_964495725.1 uncultured Bacteroides sp. | reverse complement strand
GTATCCACATCATCGGGCGTGTGATATGTGACACGCGCATACCGGTCCGTGTCATTACGCCATAATGCGGCACCTGTCATCACTACCCCCGGTATCCTTATCGGAGCCGATGCCATGATGGGCTGCACGGTGGCCGGTGTGCGTGCCGTGATATATGTGACATCCACCCCTTCGCGGGCCAGCCTGCGCAACGCGTCTGTGGTGTAGTCGGAGAGAGATGCGTTGCTGCCGAGCAGCGTGCCGTCGAGGTCTGTCGCATATAATGTCTTCATATCGTCTGTGGTTGTGTTGTTGAGATCTTGTTGATGGCCCGCAGTTGCCATGCTATGAGCCCTACGGTGACTATGGTGGCGAGTACGTCAGACACCGGAAACGACAGCCACACACCCTTGAGGCCCATGCTGCCTGGCAGAATCTTGAGCAGGGGATACATGAATATCACCTGACGCAGCAGACTCATTATTATCGACTTGCCGGCCTTGCCTATGCTCTGGAAGAATCCGGTGGATATCGACTGGAATCCTACCATCCAGAATGCCCACAGGGCCGTGTGTATACCCTGCTCGGTCACCTGGGTGAGTTGT
Source organism: uncultured Bacteroides sp. (assembly GCA_964495725.1). GTDB lineage: Bacteria > Bacteroidota > Bacteroidia > Bacteroidales > Muribaculaceae > CAG-873. The sequence goes on along the minus strand of CAZBWZ010000180.1, from coordinate 3,226 downwards.
GGGTCAGACGTGAATATCCGGGCGATGGTGCCGGGCCAGAGCATACCCACGACACATCCAACCGTGCTTATGGCTGTGGCTATGCCCGTGGCCAGCCAGTATACGCTCTTCACGCGCTGCGGGTTGCCGGCTCCGTAGTTGTAGCCGGCTATGGGCTGCATACCCAGACCGATGCCGAGCACAAAGGTGACCAGCAGCGAGGTATAGGTGACAAAGATGCTTGCCGCGCCTATATACAGGTCGTTGCCGTAGGTCTTGAGCGAATTGTTGATGGTGATGTTGATCACGCAGGCCGCGGCGTTGATAAGCGACGGAGCGGCACCGATCGAAATGATGCCGTATATCACTCGCCAGTCGATACCGTAGATGCCGGGCTTGAAGCGTACCACACTGTCACGCCGGGTGAAGTGCATCACGACGAACACCGTGGATATGAACATTGATATATCGGTGGCGATGGCCGCTCCCTGTATGCCCATGTCGAGTGTGAAGATAAAGATGGGGTCGATGATGATATTGCAGCCGGCTCCGATTACCATCGTCATCATGGCACGCATCGGATAGCCGGAGGCACGGATTATGTTGTTGAGGTTGAAGCACAGGTTGGTGAGCATCATGCCTGGCAGCATCCACAGCATGAAATCACGCGCGTAGGGCAGTGTCACCGGCGAGGCTCCGAAGGCCATCAGGATGTCATCTATGAAGAAGCCGAACAGCGATGTATACACGGTGGCGATCACCAGGGTGAGCACCAGCGAGGTGCCCAGCACCTTGCCGGCACCGTCATTGTCATTCGCGCCGAGCATTATCGAGGTGCGGGCGGCCGCGCCGGCTCCGATGAGCACACCCATGGCCGCCGACAGATTCATCACCGGAAATGTGATGCCAAGGCCAGCTATGGCCTCGGGACCCACTCCCTGGCCTATATATATGCGGTCTATTATATTGTACAGCGAGGTCACCACCATACCCGTCACGGCCGGCGCGGCGTATTGCCACAGCAGCCGGGGTATGCTGCCCTCCCTGAGTCTCTTGAGATTTTCGCTGTCCATCTTATGCTACAAAAAAGCGGAGGCCTCTTGTCAGAGGGCCCCGCCTGTAATGTCTTTATGGCCGGTTACTTGCCAGCGTTGGCTTTGGCACGCTCGGCGTATTTGCGGATATCGAAGTTGAGGCCCATCACATATTCGGGATAGTTGTTGAATATCTTCTCGTATGCATCATATTCCTTGTCGTATTTCTTCTGCTCGCGGTAGATGTTGGCTTCCTTGACCAGTACGAAGGGTGCTACCTGTGGATTGTTGTCAGATGCCGAGATAGCCTTGTCGTAGCAGTCGAGGGCTTCGTCGAGCTTGCCGGTATTGGCGTAGCAGTCGCCCATGAGAGTGAGACGGCCGGCATCCACGATCTCGCTGTCGATGCTCGCATCCTTGAGATAATCGAGGGCCTTGTTGTAATCACCTTTCTTATACAGGGCTATCGCGCAGTTGAGCTTGGCGCGGTTGCCGCTCTTGTATCCGAGCTCCGCGGCTTTCATATATTGGTTGAGGGCGAGTGAGTCATTCATCTCGAGATCGGCTACGGCGATTGCCTCGGCGGCCTTCTTGCTGCCGTTGACACGCACCAGATAGATAGCCAGGCCCACCACTACAATCACGGCCACCACCACGGCTGCGATAGTGATGGCTTTTTTATTTACCTTCTTTGGTTGTTCAGCCTGCGGCTGGGGATTGGCGTTAGGATTGTTGGTTTCCATTTATGAATTTCGATTTATAAGTTACAATGATTGGCATAAAGGCCCGCATGGGCATTTCGAAATGCAAAATTAATGCAAATTATCTGATTGATGAAATTTTAAATCAAAAAACCGCGATTAATTAACGAAATTTTTCAACTCACCCCCAAAAGCCCGACAGGGCCGATGGATTTCCGGAATGCTATCAGATCACGGCAATTGCCCCGGTGTGGCAAAAAGGCGGTGACGGGTGCGGTCATCTGACGATAAGTAGTGATACGGAGTATGCTGAGATCAGATACCCAGAAATATGCGTGAGATGGTGACGTAGATGATTAGGCCGAAGATGTCGTTGGATATCTGGATAAACGGTCCGGTAGCCAGAGCCGGATTGATCTTGATCTTCTCAAGTGTGAGAGGCACAACCGAGCCCAAAATCGTGGCAAACATTGCCACGATGAAAAGCGATACGGAGACAGAGAGTGTCACTGCAAAATTGTCCGGAATAAAAAACAGATTGTAGACAAACATCACCAGCGAGATCACTGACGCATTGAGCAGCCCCACGAGCAGCTCTTTGCCAATCTGTTTGCCGAAATCCCGGAGCTCGAGCGTGCCGTTGGCCAGCGACTGCACCACGATTGCCGAGGCCTGCACGCCGATATTGCCACCCGTGCCCCCGATGATAGGAATGAAGAGGGCCAGCACGGTCACTGCCTGCAGCTGGTTCTCGAAACCGGCGAGAATCATTGATGCCACGATACCCGAGGCGATGCCGATGAGCAGCCAGGGTATGCGCGCGCGTGTCTGGGCCAGCACGGAGTCGTCGGTGTCGACATCGCTCGAGAGACCCGACGCCAGCTGGAAGTCGCGCTCGCTTGACTCACGCACCTTGTCCATCACGTCATCGACCGATATGCGCCCGAGCAGACGCCCTATCGAATCCACCACGGGCATCACCACAAGGTCATATTTTTCGAAATCGAGAGCCACGTCATCGATAGGCGTGTCGGCGCGCACGCTCACCGGATTCTCCTCCATCACATGCTTGATCTTTGACACGGAGGGGTGGGTGATGAGAGTCTTAAGGGGCAGCACTCCTCGCAGCTTGTTGTCGTTGTCCACCACATATACATAATATATCTCGTCAAGATCCTCGGCCTGCCGGCGCATCTGCTTGATACATTCGGGCATCGACCAGTTTTCGTTGACCACGATCATCTCCGTGCCCATGATACCGCCGGCCGTGTCCTCGTCATATTGCAGCAGGTCCACGATGTCGCCGGCCTGCTCGATGTCGTCGATGTGGGAGAGCACCTCCTCGCGGTCATCCTCATCGAGCTGCTGGATGAGGTCGACGGCGTCGTCGGTATCCATATTCTCGATCTGCTTGGCGATCTCTTCGGCGGGCATCGCCTCAAGCAGCTTCAGACGGTCGTCTTCGTCGAGCTCCATCAGCACATCGGCGCGTGTCTCCTCGTCGAGCAGCTT
>CAZBWZ010000179.1:0-3855 GCA_964495725.1 uncultured Bacteroides sp. | reverse complement strand
TATTTGCCGGTCATGATGTCGAGCACGATGCGGTCGGTGACATTCATGCCTTCGCCGCCTATGCGCGCGAGATTGCGCACACACCGGTCCACATCGTCGTCGATGATGCCCTCTACCTTGGTCACCTCGTGGCCCTCCATGGCCATCATGGCCGATATCATGGCGGTGGAGACTCCGCTGGTCACCTTGAGCGCGCAGCTGGGCTTGGCACCGTCGCATATCATGCCGGTAAGGTTGGCGATCATGTTTTTTACGGTGGCCACTACCTCGGGATAGCCGCCTCCCATCAGGTAGGCGATGCCACAGCCTGAGCCCGTGGCAGCCACAACACATCCGCACAGGGCAGAGAGGCGCCCCAGATGCAGCTTGATGTAGATGACGGTGAGATGGCTGAGCACAAGCGAACGCACGGTCTGCTCCTCGGAGGCGAATGTCTCCTCGGCATAGACCACGACGGGCAGTGTCGCGGCTATGCCCTGATTGCCCGACCCGGAATTACTCATCACCGGTATGCAGGCGCCGGCCATACGGGCATCGCATGCCGCCGCCGTGTATGACAGCACACGCGAGAAGATACTGTCGCCCATCAGCCGCCGCTGACGCTCGCTGTGGAGCGTGCGCCCTACCCTGTGGCCGTAGCTGCCTGTAAACGACTGCTCGGCCGCACTCTTGTTGAGGCGGCGTGTGTCGAGGATGAAACGCAGCTCTTCGAGCGGTGTGGTCATTGCGAAGTCCCACACCTTAGACAGGCTCAGCTCCATCTCCCCACTGCCGCTGTTGTCATTTGTCTTGTCTGACTGATTGTAGATGAGGGTATCGCCGTCAAGGGTGATGGAGATAAAATTGGTGTGGCCGCCGGCTATGACAGCCACGGCCTCGTGACCGTCTCCCTGACACCGCACCTCGATATACAGCTTCTCGCTGATGTCGGTCTTCAGGCCTATCTTTATGCGGCCCTCGCTGATGAATCTCTTGCCGGCAACCACAGCCTCAGGAGTTACGTCGCGAAGCAACTCAAGGTTGAGCTCGGGCTTGCCGATGAGAGCGCCCAGAGCTATGGCTATGGGCAGACCCACCATATCGGTGCCCGGGATTCCCACCCCCATCGCGTTCTTGAGCATATTGGCACTCAGCAGCACCTCTATTTTCTCGGGCACGGCCCCAAGGGTAGCCCTGCACCGGGCCGTGCAGAGAGCCACCGCGATTGGCTCGGTGCAGCCTATCGCCGGCACCACCTCGCTCCTGATCAGCCGCACTATATTGTTTCTTTCCTTTATATCAAGCACTTTTGCAAAAATAATTAGTGTAATATCAAAAAAAGAGAAGCCGGGTCGGAAAGAATTCACCTTATTCTATCTGACACCCGCTCACCCTCACCACAAAGTTAGTCACTTTTTGCAAATCCCGCAAAATTGTCGTAAATTTGTGATTGCATTTCTGATACTACAGCTACATGACACCATTCATACATCTACACGTACACACACAATACTCCCTGCTCGACGGACAGGCCTCGATATCCGCTCTGGTGGATAAGGCCATGGCTGACGGTATGCCGGGCATTGCCATTACTGATCATGGCAATATGTTTGGCATCAAGGAGTTTTTTAATTATGTAAATAAGGTCAACGGCAAGACCAAAGGCAAAATCAAGGACGTGGAGAAAGAGATCGCCAGGCTCAAAGATGAGGGCGCGGACGATGACGATGCCGCCGTGGGCGAGCTTAAACGCCAGATCGGAGAGCTGAAGGGCAGATTCTTCATCCCTATCTTCGGCTGTGAGGTATATGTGGCCAAGGAGGATCTGCACGACCGCAACGATATCAAGGATCGCGGGCGTCACCTGATACTGCTCGCCAAGAACGAGACCGGATACAAAAACCTCATCAAGATAGTGTCTAAAGCCTGGACCGAGGGCTTCTATTCGCATCCGCGCACCGACAAAAAGGAGATTGCCGCGCATCACGAGGGCCTCATCGTGTGTTCGGCTTGTCTGGGCGGCGAGATACCGCGGCTGCTGCGCCAGGGCGACTATGCCGAGGCCGACCGGCAGGTGAAGTGGTGGAAACAGGTGATGGGTGATGATTACTATATCGAGATACAGCGCCACAAGGCCACCGTGCCGCGCGCCAATCACGAGACCTACGAGGAGCAGATGCATATCGAGCCACAGCTGCTGCAGCTTGCCCGCGAGAACGGCATCAAGGTCATCGCCACAAATGACGTACACTTTGTCAACGAAGAAGATGCCGAGGCCCACGACCGTCTGATCTGTCTGTCGACCGGCAAACTGCTCGATGACCCCGCCCGTATGCTCTACACCAAGCAGGAATGGATGAAGACGCGCCAGGAGATGGCACAGGTATTCTCGGATATCCCCGAGGCGCTGACCAATACCATGGAGATACTCTCGAAGGTGGAGACCTACTCCATCGACCACGCCCCGATCATGCCCAACTTCGAGATTCCGGCTGAATTCGGCACCGAGGAGGAATACCGCTCGCGTATCACCGAGCAGGAGCTATTCGACGAATTCACACGCGATGAGAAGGGCAACGTGGTGCTCTCCGAGGCAGACGCCCGTAAGAAAATCGAGAAGCTGGGCGGATATGAGAAGCTGTACCGCATAAAATTCGAAGCCGACTACCTCAAGAAACTCGCCTACGAGGGCGCACACGTGCGCTACGGCAAGGATCTGGCCCCCGAGGTGGTGGACCGCATCGAGTTCGAGCTTTATATCATGAAGACGATGGGTTTTCCGGGCTACTTCCTCATCGTGCAAGACTTTATCAATGTGGCCCGCAGCAAGCTGGGGGTGAGCGTAGGCCCTGGCCGTGGATCGGCCGCCGGCTCGGCCGTGGCATACTGCCTGGGCATCACGCAGATCGATCCTATAAAATACGACCTGCTGTTCGAGCGATTCCTCAACCCCGACCGTATATCGCTGCCTGATATCGATGTGGACTTCGACGACGACGGACGCGGCATCGTGTTGCGCTACGTGACCGAGAAATACGGCGAGGAGAAGGTGGCCCACATCATCACATACGGCACCATGGCCGCCAAGTCGGCTCTCAAGGACGTGGCCCGCGTCATCGACCTGCCGCTGTCGGAGAGCCTGCGCCTCACAAAGCTCGTGCCTGCCCACATGCCAGAGGTCAACGGCAAGGAGCTGAAGCCCACCCTGAAAAACTGCTATGAATATGTAGATGACTTCAAGAACGAGCTCAACAGCCCCAACACCCAGATACGCGACACCCTGAGATACGCAAAGGCCCTGGAAGGCAACGTGCGCAATACCGGCGTGCATGCCTGCGGCGTGATCATCTGCCGCGACGCCATCACCGACTGGGTGCCAGTGAGCACGGCCACCGACAAGGAAGAAGGCAAGCTGCTGGTGACACAATACGAGGGGCGAGTGATCGAGGAGACCGGCCTGATCAAGATGGACTTTCTCGGTCTGAAGACGCTGTCAATCATCAAGGAGGCCGTGTCCAACATCAAGAGCACCCGTGGCATCGACATCGACATCGACAACATACCCATCGATGATCCGAAGACCTACAAGCTATACTGCGAGGGACGCACTATCGGCACATTCCAGTTTGAGTCGCCGGGCATGCAGAAATATCTGCGTGAGCTGCAGCCGTCGACATTCGAGGACCTCATCGCCATGAACGCCCTCTACCGTCCGGGCCCCATGGACTACATCCCCGATTTCATCGCCCGCAAACTCGGGCGCGAACCAATCGTATACGACATCCCCGAGATGGAGAAATACCTCAAGGACACCTACGGGGTCACAGTATACCAGGAGCAGGTCATGCTGCTGTCGCGCCAGCTCGCCAACTTCAC
>CAZBWZ010000178.1:0-3944 GCA_964495725.1 uncultured Bacteroides sp. | reverse complement strand
TTCGCCGGTCTGGAGATGGCCGATTCGGCCAAGGATGCCGACGGTGACAGGGATTTCGTGGCCGACTGCACTATCGATACCGACCTCGAGCTGCTGTTTCCATATAATTACGTGCCTCAGGAGAGCGAGCGCATACGTCTCTACCGCGAGCTCGACAATATCGAGCGCGAGACTGATCTGCAGGCCTTCAAATCGCGTCTCGAAGACCGCTTCGGGCGTATTCCCGGGCAGGCCGCCGAGCTGCTCAGAGTGCCCCGTCTGCGCCGCCTGGGCCATAAGTTAGGCATAGAGAAGGTGGTGCTAAAGCAGGGCCGCATGTATCTGTATTTTGTGGGGGCCGATAATGCGGCTTACTATCAGTCGCCGATGTTCGGTCGTCTTCTTTCTTATCTTCAGGCCAATCCGCGACGTGTGCAGCCACGCGAGCGCAAGGGGCGCAACAGCTTCGAGATACTCGATGTGCCCACGGTGAGCGTAGCCGTCGATATCCTCAACGAGGTGCTCGCCATGCCTGTAACATCATGATTTTATGGATACTGCGGAATCTATACTTGAATCGAGGGGTGTGAAGGCGACTCCCAACCGTCTGCTCGTGGCCCGCGCTCTGGCTGCGGCTACCTCGCCAGTGTCGCTGCTCGATATTGAGACGGAGCTTGACACGGTCGACCGCTCAAGCGTGTTCCGCACGCTCTCGCTGTTCGTCAAGGCCGGTGTGGTGCATGAGATCGACGACGGCTCCAAATCCATCAAATACGAATTGTGCCGCAGTACCGACCACGACCATGACAGCGACCGCCACATCCACTTTCACTGCACCCGCTGTCACCGCACCTACTGCCTCGACATTCCCGTGCCGGATGTCACCCTCCCCGCCGGCTACACCCCCACCTCCGCCAACTACATCATAAAAGGTACCTGCCCCGACTGCCAATCCTTGTAGCCCTCACGCATGGGCGCGTATCCACGTTGACTAATCTATCACTCAGAGGAGCAAGGGATTGGTAGGGGATCCGAAGTCAGATCTTTGAGGCTCCGAAGAGCCATCGCTGGATAGGGGCAGATCGCTCGCGGGATTTTTACTGCCTACGTACTTGATATATATACTTTTATGTGGGAGTACTTTAGGTGTGAGAAATGTTGTCCTATAGGGGACTGAATACGACACTGCGACAGGTGTCTTTTCCATACGTCATATCTGTGTCAAATTCAAAATCTATCATGGAATCCTGTCCGTCAGTCGAAGTATTGATCAGATAATTATCATTTGCTTCAATATGTTTGAATAGAAGATTTATTCCGTCCGGGTTACAATCAGAGATGTCATCTGTACTCAGTAATGGCTTAGTATTCAGTCTGTGACATTCCCGGATATACTCATCTTCAATTGACTTTACATAAAACAGGTCGGCGGTGGATATGCGTTCTATCCCACTCACCCATTTTACATCACCTGTTGGATTTATATCTCCAAAATAGAGAATATTAGGGCCGGTTTCAATCAGCAGATTAATACAAGGTATGCGGTTTCTCAACATAGCATCATTCAAAACACTATCTTTATATTGAGTATCATTTAAATATTTTTTGTTTTTGACCCGGTCTAAATTCAGATTGGTATAGAATGTCTCATTCCTCATGGAAAGGTTGATGATGCTGTTTTTAATCCGGGATATGGCAGCGGAGTCACGATATACAGAGCAACATATAAATAATCCGGACTTGCTTTTGTCATGATCGGATTGATTGGAAAAGCAGATACTGATGTATCCTCCGGGTCTGTATATTTTCTCCAGATACCAATCTTTTCCATTATCTTTTATAAGCTGTTGCCTGAGTTTGGCCCAATTGACTGTCGATGTGGAATATGGTCCGGATATTGATGTGGGATTATAGTGAAATGTCAAGGCTGATTGCCCTGATACATGACATGACACATTGCATAGATATAATAATACAAACATCAGATACTTCATCATGTTGATTGTAATATCTTTAATATGAATATTAGATAAATTTCCAGTTGCCAGGCCGGGATTAGGCCTTGATTAATCTATCTTAGATTGGTGAATGAATTATTACGGTCAAGTTCGACGGGCTTGAATTTAAATTTCATTATGTACCGTCTTTCCGGAACGGGCTTGTTTAATACGGCAGAGTCATTCTTCTCTACATATTTACGGAGCAATTCCTTGGCGTTGTCCTCATAGATCGGTGAATTGTTCACCACAGTAGTATGATTCCGGCTCGATACCTTTGAGGCTTTCTCATCAAGAATACAAGGGATGTTTTTATCCATACACTCTTTGATGTATTCATCTCGGATTGTCGGATCAGAGATGAAAGAGTTGCTTATGGTCAGTCTGAATCCTTTGTAAAACAGATTTTGACATAATGAATTGTCTGACAATGGGAACGCATTATACCACACTCCGTGCCACACGCTGTAACAAAATAAAAATTCGTTAACGCAATATGTAAGCCAATATTTTTGTTCAACACTGATAAGATTGTCTATATCCGGAGGAATTTTATCAAATCTACTGGTTATAGGGAGTTTGCCGATATTTAATGTAAGTCTGTCGATAAAGACCGTATCGTTGGTTTGAGCGAGAGTGTTTACAGACTCCGCCAATCTGTTACAGAATTCTCTGTCTTGGGCCTTCCAAGTTGCAATGATCATGCTGTACTTGTCAGAATCTTTGATAAGAGATATATCCAATATGCAGCTTCTGGTTGTGAATCTTTCCACATACCAATCCCATCCGTTATTATTGATCAGTGCCTTTTTTATCTTGACCCATGTGCGTTCAGAGGCTTCTTCACCTGTAATGCTATATGTGAAATGTAAAGTGGAGTGCCCTGATAAAGTCGTTATAATGAATAAAAGGATTAATTTCAGACGTAACATTATATTAATATTCAGTCGATTGTTGAAATGTGTTATACATACCCATAGTTATAGTAATGCCAGTAAAATCTTAGACTGGCCACTATCAAGGCGATGGGCACGTTCCATAATAATGTTTTTGTTATTTCCACACCATATCTTATCCGTTCTCTGTAATATAGGAAATAAACCATACCGAATATCAGGCACGAAAGAATCAGACACAGGAAAGAGGATATGATAACTTCCCCGATCAAAAGTAACCTCATTCTTCTCCATGGATCTTCAGCAAACAATCTCATCATGTGTTCCGTAGTACCCATAAAACCCGCCGAAATTACCACGGAGATAAGATAATTGGCCTGCGCCATCAATATCAAGACAAACCGTCTAACGCTTTTCGGTGCCGTCATTATTATCAATGTATTTTACCATTAACTATATAGAATTAGGTGCCGTTTTTTTGTAATACCATATACATGAAAGAGAGCCAGATTACCTTTATATACAATATCACAGAGATCGGGTTCATCGGTAATTTTGTTACTTGTCACCGGTGAGGAAGCGGGCGGTTATCTCGACACGGCTGAGGGTTGACGGTTGTTCTTTCATGGGAGAGGTGTTTTTGGCAAAGATACGTTAATGATTTGTAATCAGGTCAGTTCACGTTTGTTTTAACATAATTTTAACGAATGGATACGATACGTAAATATTCAGCGAGGATTAGTGTATGGGAAGCACCGGTGGGGATAACGTGATTAATCACGTCCCCACCGGCATTGTGTAATATACCTGTGCTCGGCGGACGCGATTAATCGCGTCCCTACCCTGATTGTCAACGTTTTAGGCGTAATTATTAGGCAGATGACACACGGGGTTATTAGCTATTCCATAAAAGATTATATCAAAGGGTTGCCCTTTTCCAGCATTCACTTCTCCTATTATTGTAAGTACATTGCGTATCAGATCTCTGCTCCTCTGCGTGAGGGGGATCAGCGGCCTGTGATGATGGAGCGGATGCCGGCGAGCTTGTTGAGCGCCTCCATGGGGGTGAGGT
>CAZBWZ010000177.1:0-3988 GCA_964495725.1 uncultured Bacteroides sp. | reverse complement strand
GCGTCGATCATGGGCACGAAGGCTGAGTCTTCGGTGAAATCGACTCCCGAGAACATAGCCGTGACGGCAAGCAGCTTGAGCGTGCTGACACCTATCAGAGGCAGGTCGAGGGCGTAGGCAAGTCCTTTGGCCTCGCTCATGCCAATGCGCAGCCCGGTGTAGCTGCCCGGGCCCATCGACACGGCGATAGCGTCGGGGCGGAGACCTTTAGCCGACACTTCGGCAAGGCAATCCTTGATAAAGCCGGAGAGCAGGGACGCGTGATTGCGGCCCTCGAAATCCTCACGGTGTGACAGCACCATGCCGTCGAATGTCACGGCCACCGAGCATACGGTGGTGGAGGTCTCTATGTTAAGAATAACAGCCATTTTTTTATCTGTTCCTTTTTTTTGTCAATGAATTTGTGGGAATTTCCGGCGCACGATGACGGAGATCCCGCAACATCATTGCAAAGTTATCCAAATTAATTGATATATTCAATCATTCTGTGGTTTTAAGCTTTTTTAAGTGGAAAATCAGTGGATAAATGATGAAAATTCGCATGAAAAGTTATAACTTTGCATCCTAATATGTCAATACGGATGTTCAAAAAGATAATATACTGTGTGGTGCTGTTGGCTCTGTGCTCCTGCGGTGAGTATCAGAAAGCATTGAAAAGCACTGACCTTGATTATAAATTCGAATTTGCGAAAAAAGCATTCGAGAAAGGACAGTATGTGCAGGCCTCAACCCTGCTGAAAGACGTTTACACGGTGTTCAAGGGTTCTGACAAAGCCGAGGAAAGCCTGTATCTGCTTGGCATGAGCGAATACGAGAACAAGGATTACTATTCGGCCGGCACATACTTCAAGACCTACTATTCACGTTATCCCAGAGGCAAGTATGCCGAGCTCGCACGATTCTACAGCGGCTACGGCTATTATCTCGACTCACCCGAGCCGCAGCTCGACCAGAGCGATACCTACAAGGCTATCGAGGAGCTGCAGGGATTTCTTGACTATTTTCCTCACAGCGACAAGGTGTCCATCGCCCAGCAGGCCATATTCGAGCTACAGGACAAGCTCACTCTCAAGGAGCTGCAGAACGCACAGCTATATTACAACCTCGGCACATATATGGGTGACAATAACTATGAGAGTTGTGTAATTGTGGCGAGAAACGCTGTGAAAGATTATCCTTATTCAAGATATAAGGAAGATCTGGAGATGCTGATATTGAAGGCCAAATATATGGAGGCAAGTCTCAGCTACGAGGAAAAGAAGGCCGAGCGCTTTCGTGATGTGATCGATGAATACTACAGCTTCATCAACAACTATCCCGACAGCAAGACCCGCGACGAGGCCGACAATATATTCAAAATCGCTCAAAAATACGTAAAAGAATAATATTCACCGTAAGACATGGATTACAAGAAAACCAATGCTCCGCTCAACACCGTCACACGTGACATGATCGAGCTTTCGTCAGATACCGGCAACGTCTACGAGACAGTGTGTATCATCGCCAAGCGCGCCAATCAGATCGCCATGGAGATGAAGCATGACCTTGAGAAGAAACTTCAGGAATATGTCTCACTCAACGACACCATTGAGGAGGTAAGCGAAAACCACGAGCAAATCGAGATTTCACGCTATTTTGAGAAGCTGCCCAAGCCCACTCTCATCGCAGCCCAGGAATATCAGGAACATAAGATCCATTTCCGCAATCCTGCCAAGTCGCACAATCTCGACTAAGTCTGTATCTTCACCACCAACGACGCGGGTATGAGCCTCATGAGGCCCATACCCGCGTCGTTATGTCAAATATCCGGCAGGTATGAGGGTGATGTCAGCGGTGCCAGAAGTTGCCGATGAATAGGACGAGGATGGTGTAGAACTCCAGACGGCCAAGCAGCATCACGAAGGCGAGGAGCACCTTCCCGGCCTCGGGCACGGTGACGAGCGAGCCCTGCAGCTGGCCTATGTCGATCACCAGACCGGAATTGCTGACACTGCTCACCGTGATGAAGAATGCGTCACCGGGGGGCACGGTCATCATCGAGAGGATCAGGGTGACCACCACAATTATACATATATCCAGGCATAGAAAGGCGATGGATTTCTGCACCACATTGTAATCGATCGTACGGCGACCGATGCGCACCGTGCCTACACTGTTGGGCTGGAGCGCGCGCCATGTCTCATTGCGGATAAATTTGTATAGCACCATCATGCGGTCAATCTTGGCACCACCGGAGGTAGAGCCCGCGCATCCGCCGAAAAACATCAGCACCATTATGACCACGATAACCGGAAAGCCCCATTCGGCGAGACGGTCGAGTGTGAAGCAGGTGGTGGACATCGCCGACACCACCATGAAAACGGAGTTGATGATGGCATCCACCCAGTTGGTGACACCGTGGTTGAGAATCTGTGAGATAAGGAATATCACCGATGCGACGAGTATCAGTTTCAGCATGAATCTCAGCTGACCGTTTTCGTACAACGAGCGAAACCTGCCATTGACCGTATTGAATATCAGATTGAAGTTGATGCTGCCAAGAAACATGAACACGCAGATGACGATCTTGACGTACCGCGAGGAAAAATGCTCCACACCGTCATTGTAGTATGACAGGCCGCCGGTAGCCATAGTCACCAGTCCGTGGGTAAAGCTGTCGAAGAGCGTCATGGGACCGGCCCAAAGCAGTCCTATCAATATCAGGGTGAGACAAAGGTAGATGGTCCACAGACTCTTGGCTGTCTGATTGACACGCGGACGCAGCTTGTCGTGGGTGATACCGGTGGCCTCGGCATTGAACATCTGCATTCCGCCGGCGTGGTTGAACATCGGTATCACGGCCAGGGTGAAGAGTATAATACCCATGCCGCCTACCCATTGCATCATGGCACGCCATGTGTTGATGCCGTGGCTGAATATATCGGAGGCTGGCACGATGGTGGCTCCGGTGGTGGTGAAGCACGACATGGATTCGGTGAACGCATCGGCCACGCTGTAGGGTGCCGGGGTGAAGATGAACGGCAACATGCCGAAGACAGAGAACACCACCCACACCGATGCTGTGAGCAGAAAGCCCTCGCGCTTGCCCATGTTACGGTGACTCGGACGTGCGTATCTGTGCAGACAGGCTCCCGAGGCGAGGGTGACCATGAATATGGCCAGGAATATGCGGAAGTCGTCTTCTCCGTAGCAATAGGAAATGACGCATGGCACGATCATGAACAGGCTCTCTATCATTACGAGCAGCCCCATGACCTGAGCGAGCATGCGATAGTTGAGATGTCGGTATTCTCGGCGTCTGATATTCACGGTGTCAGCTGAATAATTTTTCCACTTTATGTATCGCTCCGGCCAGACAGAACACCACCACGTGGTCGCCGGGGCGGATCACCGTATTACCCCCCACGAGCATGCCGTGGCCGTCACGTATGAGGCCGGCGAGCGTCATGTCTCGGTCAAGCTTGAGATCTTTGATCGGGGCGCGTGTTATCTTCGAGCCATCCTTCACTTCGAGTTCGGCCACCTCGGCATCGGTCAGGGCGAGACATTTGGATGTGGAGGCGTCGTTGTCGAGCAGCAGCTGGAATATGGCCGCGGAGGCCAGCAACTGCTTGTTGATCACCGATCCGATGTATAGGCTTTCGGCCTGAGACACGTATTGCAGGTCCTCGACTTCGGCGATGGTCTTCTTCACACCGGCATCCTTGGCCGACAGACATGCCAGGATATTGCCCTCCGAGCTGCCGGTAAGAGCCACGAAAGCGTCATAGTCATCAATGCCGACATCCGACAGTGTCTCTATGTCACGACCGTCGCCCTGATAGATCTTTATGTCGCAGTCGCATTTGTTGGGCAGGCGGTTGCACTTGTCGAGATTCGACTCTATCACTGTGAACTTGTAGTCGTTTTTTGCGAGATTGATCAGGCGCACGGCGATTTTTCCGCCACCTACCACCAGCACCCTCCTGATCTTGGTCTCCTTCTTGCC
>CAZBWZ010000176.1:0-4003 GCA_964495725.1 uncultured Bacteroides sp. | reverse complement strand
GGTAGAATGTCGAACGTATGCCCACATACAACGATTGCTCGTGTTCATTGAGCGCAAGCATATAGAAACCGTCAGCCGCAATATCGTGGGTGGCTGATGCAAATCCCATCAGCATGAACACTGCAAGAGTAAGCTGCACATACATAGACGTGGGTATGGTAAATGCTATAGCAGCAAGGGCCACAGCCACAATCCACTGCATAGCCAGCACCCACCAGCGTTTGGTGCGGATAAGGTCGACAAACGGACTCCAGAAGGGTTTTATCACCCACGGCAGACCAAGCCAGCCCGTATATAGTGCGATGTCAGTATTACTCATGCCCAGACGCTTATACATGATGACCGAAATTGTCATCACAGCCACATAGGGCAGACCCTGAGCAAAATACAGGGTCGGTATCCATGCCCAGGGATTACGTTTCGAGGTTTTTGCCATTTAATTATTCTTTAGGATTTATCCGCAAACTTATAAAAAATATGTGAATATTCCTAAAATTATTTCATTTACATAAAAATCCGGTGATAGCCATGCTGCCTACCACCGGATTTTCCTTAGATGAAACTATGAACCTGCGACAGAATATTCAGAAATGAAATTAAATATTGTTAGTTTCCTCAGAAGTAATCAGATCGAATACCTCATCGATGCGATTCGACAGACACCCCTGCAGCACTGCTGCTTCCTTAGGGTCACTTACCTTGAGATCTGCATAGCGATCCTCACCGTTGATAAAATCGAGTACCGAGCCATCCGGCTTACCTGAGTCTACTATGAGCGGATTCTTGCCCTGACTGGTCAGCGCGGGATTATATCGCATCAGAGGCCAGTAACCGGATTTCACCGCTGCTCGCTCTACCAGGATACTATGTCCCAGACCCACACGTATGCCATGTTCGAGACACGGACAATAGCATATCACAAGCGAGGGTCCGGGATATGCCTCGGCCTCGACAAGAGCGTCAATCGCCTGCTGGAAGTCGCCGCCCAGTGCGATAGTGGCCACATAGATATTACCGTATGTCATCATCATGCGGGCGAGATCTTTCTTAAACGTACGCTTTCCGTCTATGTTGTATTTTGCCATACATGATATAGGAGTAGCCTTTGAGGTCTGGCCTCCGGTATTGGAGTAGCACTCTGTATCGAGCACCAGCATGTTGATATCAATATCCTGGGCAAGGACATGGTCAAGACCTGCAAAACCTATATCGTAGGCCCAGCCGTCACCACCTATCGCCCATATTGACTTTTTGCCGAGCATGTCGGCGGTAGCGGTCACCGGCTTGTAGATATCCAGGGCAGGAGCCTTGTTGATCGCTGCCAACAACTCATCACCGGTCTTCTGCGAGTCAGCCGATGAATCCTTAGCGGCCAGCCATGCCTTCGCTGCTGCCACAACACCGGCATCTGCATCAGGGTGTGCCACAATAGCCGATACATTTGCGGCGAGGGTCTCACGACGGTATTTTGTAGCCACCGCTATACCGTAGGCATACTCAGCATTATCCTCAAACAGCGAATTACCCCAAGCGGCTCCCTTTCCTTCGTGATTAGCGCACCACGCCATACTCGGGTAGTCTGCCGACCAGATAGACGAACAGCCCGTGGCGTTAGCCACGATCATACGCTCTCCGAAGAGCTGGGTCACCAGCTTAACGTATGGTGTCTCTCCGCATCCGGCACACGCTCCTGAGAACTCGAGCATAGGCTCATAGAACTGCGAGCCGTTGACAGTGTTTCTCGGTACGATACCGGCCTTGATAGACACATAATTCTGACAATAATCAAGCAGTTTAGCCTGCTCGTCGTGTATCTGATCTATCGGCACCATTGTGAGCGCATGACCCGGGCAAACGAGCGAACATGACCCGCAGCCTGTACAGTCATCCGGATAAATCTGTATTCTGAATCTGTAATCAGATATCTCACCTTCAGCCTGACGTGTAGTCAGATCTGCCGGAGCATTTTTCATCTCCTCGGCATTGAGAAGATAAGGTCTGATAGCTGCGTGTGGACACGAGAAAGAACATTCGGTACATGTCACACATTTGGTGCTGTCCCACTGCGGCAGACGCAGGGCTATCCGGCGTTTTTCATAAGCCGTGGTACCTACGGGCACCCTGCCGTCGGCGCTCACCGCTGATACGGGTATCCTGTCACCCTCGCGACGCAGACACGGATCGGCATCCTTCAATATGAATTCCGGCACATTGACAGTGGTATGTTTAGGCGTATCCACGGCTTCAGCCCACGAGGCCGGATAATCGATAGGTACGATTGCCGCGACAGCTTCGGCGATGGCATTGAGGTTGGCCTGCGCGACCTGCATTCCCTCATGTGAGTATGCCTCCTTCACCCTCTCCTGCAACTCAGGATAGGTTTCGCTGAACGGTCGCACCTGACACAGATACAGAAACACCGTCTCCATGATAGTGTTGATCCTTATACCCAGACCATATTTGGATGCGATCGCATGAGCATCTACATTATAGAATTTCGCATTCTTAGACGCTATCTCGCGTTTGAGTTTGGCCGGAAGCACACGATCGAGCTGAGCAAGCGTAGTCCATGGCGAAGCCAATACAAATGTACCTTTGTCAGCGAGATTACCGGCGAGGTCAAATCTGTCTACATACGTACACTTGTTGCAGCTGATATAGTCGGCCTGCTCTATATCATACTCGCTCTTTACCGGAGATGACGAGATTCGCAATTGCGACACGGTATATCCGCTCGATTTCTTGGCCGAATACTGGAAATAAGCCTGGGCGTAAAGTCCGTCGGAATCACCGATGATCGACGCAGCCTGCTTGGTGGCTCCCACAGTACCGTCTCCGCCTATACCGTAGAACTGGGCCTGCAAAATATTGGTGTCGCTGAGATATAACTTATTACTGTAGTCGAGCGAAAGATTAGTGACATCGTCGTCAATACCTACCGTAAATCGCGGTTTGGGCTCCGGCTTTTCAAGTTCATCAAATACGGCAAGCACCATCGACGGATCGAAATTCTTGCTGCTCAGACCGTATCGGCCGCCTATCACATCAACATCGCGTCGCGATTCGTGCAATGCCGCGGCTACGTCGGTAAACAGAGGTTCGCCAAAGGCTCCCGGCTCTTTCGTGCGGTCGAGCACAGCCACGCGCTTCACGCTCTCGGGCAATGCCGCAAGCATACGGCTGGCCGAGAACGGACGGTAAAGCCTTACCTTCAGCACACCCACCTTCCGGCCCTGCTTTACGAGATATTCCACGGTCTCCTCAATTACATCCACACTCGACCCCATAGCCACTATCACATACTCCGCATCCGGCGCCCCTACATAATCGAAGGCGTGGTATTCACGACCACAGAGAGCTGCCAGTCGCTGCATCTGCTTCTCCACAATGGCGGGGAAATTATCGTAATAAGGGTTGCAGGCCTCGCGGTTCTGGAAGTATACATCAGGATTCTGGGCTGTGCCTCTCACATCAGGGTGCATCGGATTCATTGCCCTGTCTCTGAACTGCTGAATCTTGTCGTAATCGACAAGTGTGAATATATCATTGTAATCAATCATATCGATGGTCTGCATCTCATTTGAGGTGCGGAATCCGTCGAATCCGTGGAGCACGGGCACACGCCCGTCCATAGCGGCAAGATGAGCCACTATACCGAGATCGTGAGTCTCCTGCACTGACGCCGACATGAGGATGGCAAAACCGGTAGAGCGGGTAGCCATAATGTCTGAATGGTCTCCGAAGATACTCAGGGCATGGGTGGCCACCGAGCGGCATCCGACATGGAAGACTGCGGGGAGCAGTTCGCCTGCCATCTTAAACATGTTGGGAATCATCAGCATCAGTCCCTGCGAAGACGTGAATGTAGTGGCGAGTGTGCCACCGGTAAGCGCTCCGTGGGTGGCGCCGGCTGCACCAAGCTCGCTCTCAAGCTCCTTGACCTGGAGTGGCATACCGCAGAAATTTTTCACTCCCTTCAGTGCCCATCGCTGAGCCGTATCTC
>CAZBWZ010000175.1:0-4064 GCA_964495725.1 uncultured Bacteroides sp. | reverse complement strand
TTTTATTTGCTCTCCACATTTTGCACATGTATTTTTTGTTTTACCTATAACAATATACGATGGGGATATAAAATAAATTGTCTACAGCGGCCGTTTATGGGCAACATGGTTGTGGCGAGGCATAAAAAAGGGGTGCACCGCCGTACGTACGGTGCACCCCCGCTGTATAGTGTGATACCGTGATTACTTTTTGGATGCGAGATATTCCTGATGGTATGATTCGAGTATCTGGTGTATGGCGTTGCCGATGGCTACGTAGTCGTCCTCGGTGAGGTTGGCCAGCGAGGCCCTCACGCTCCATGTAGGACCGGCGAAGCCGCTGCCGTTGAGCAGAACTACCGATGTTTCGCGTGCAAGCCTGAGCACTATGTCGAGTGGTTCGTAGGTGGCCTTGAGCCAGTCACAGAACTCCCCGCCATAGAATCTCTTGCCCCACACCATGATGTCGATCTCGGAATAATAGCCCACACGGTCGGGGTCGTCAACCATGGTGAGTCCTGCCGATTTCCAGAGCGCGTCGAGGCGGTGGCCGATCATGTCCTGCATCGTCTGCTTGTACTTATTCTCCTTGTCGACGAGACACATCAGAGCAAACAGAGACATCTGTACCTGCTGGGGTGTGGACAGGCCCGCGGTGTGGTTGAGGGCCACTGCGCGCGAGTCGGCCACCAGGCGGTCGATAAACGGAATCTTGTCGGGGTGGGGGGTGAGGCTGCGGTAGCGCTCGAAGAGGTCCTTGCGCTGTATCTCGGGCTCGGAGGCGATGAGCCGGTCGTAGATGTTATCCTTGGCCAGACCGATAACGGCCAAACGCCAGCCTGTGGCGCCGAAGTACTTGGAGAAGGAGTAGACACAGAGGGTGTTCTGCGGCAGCTCGTACATCAGCGAGCGGAAGTCCTTGGCGAATGTGCCGTATACATCGTCGGTCACGATCATCAGATTGGGATTGTCGTGCTTCACGATATCCACGATCTTACGCATGCACTCGGCATCAAGCTTGTATGATGGCGGATTGGAGGGGTTGACCAGACACAGTAGCTTGACAGCCGGGTCGCGGAGCTTGTCGAGCTCCGAGTCGGGGTATTGCCACGTGTGCAGCCCGTCGGCATCCATCTCCGAGGCCTGGATATTGACCACGTCAAACTGATACCTGTCGAGCCCCGGTATCTCAAGATAGGGCGTGAAGATAGGTGTCATCAGCGCTATGCGGTCGTGGCTGTTGACCAGATGGTTGGCCTGGAGCGAGTCAAAGATATAGCACATGGCCGCGGTACCGCCCTCGGTGGCGAAGAAGTCATATTCACGGCCCAGTCCGGGGGCGTCATGCCCCATCTCCTGGGCCATGTATGCGGCTACGATCTCCTCGCAATGTTCGAGCATACGCACCGGGGTAGGGTACTGGTCGCCGATTATGCCCTCGGCCCATTCATAGGCCAGAGAGTCGGACTCGATGCCCAGCGTGTCGGTGCAATATTTGATGGCCTCGTTGAGCAGTACGGCGCCGGGCAGCGCCGAGTTGGACATCAGGAAGCGTTGCAGCCGCTCCATCGAGCCGGCGCTGGCGGGCAGACCGGCCACGCCGGGATCAATCTTGAATGTGCGTGTACACTCGCTCAGTGCCCACTGCCCTAACAGGAAGAAAGCCTCGCGGGGTGCTGTGGCGATCCAGTCGGGATTGCCTCGTCCGGCGTTGAGAAACTGGCGTGTGGATTTCCTCGCGTCTTTTTTTGCAAGGTCAATAAGTGTGTTTTTGATTTCAAACGGACTCATCTTGGAGAGCTCGCGTTCTTTGTTGCGTAGATTAGCAGCCATAGTATGTTGTTTTTATTGATTTTACATTACGAATACCATCACCAGTCCGCAGAGTATCAGCAGGGTGTTGCCGATGGCGTAGGTCACTGTGTAGCCCATGGCCGGCACGGTGGATTGCAGGGAGTCCTGTATGGCACCGAGGGCGGCAGTGGTGGTGCGGCTTCCGGCCACGCAGCCTAAGGTGATGGCCGGGTGAAACTTGAATATCTTGTCGCCCACGATAATGCCGATTATCAGGGGCACCGTTGTTGCTATCACGCCGGCCAACAGCAACTGCCAGCCTACCTGCTGCAGCCCTGAGATGAATGTGGGGCCTGCGGCTATACCCACTACGGCGATAAACATGTTGAGACCTACGTTGTTGAACACCCACACCGCCGAGTCGGGGATGAAGCCGAATGTCGGGTGCTTGGACCGTAGCCAACCCAGCACGAGTCCTGCGATCAGCGCGCCGCCGCTGGTGGAGAGGCTTACGGGGATGCCACCTACCTTCACGGCTATCGCACCGATGAGGGCGCCGATAGCGATACCCAGACCCACGAACACCATGTCAGAGGCTGTGGTAGGCTTGTCGGCATATCCTATGTATGACGCGGCGGCGTTGACATCGGATACCGGACCGCTTAACGTGAGGATGTCGCCACGCTGCAGGCGCGTCTGTGCGGTGACGGGTATCTCCACGCCGCCTCTCCTGATGCTGTCGATGATGACTCCGTAGGTGTGCTCGGAGGTGCGGAAATCGCCTACCGTAGAGCCCACGACATATTTTGAGGCCACCATCACGGGTATGCGCTCCACCGCGAATGTCAGCAGCTGGGCATCCGAGATCTCCTTGCCAAGCCACGACTCGTCTTCGATCACGAATTCGCGGCGCCCTGAGATCACCACATCGTCACCTTTCTTGATCTGGTAATCGGGGGCTGGCTGCGATGTGATGTCAGCGCCCGAGCGCACCCTCACTACGAAGAGCCGTAGCCCTTGCTTCTCCATATAGTCCTCGATGTCCTTGACAGTCTGCGGTGTGGCGAACATCGCGCCCTCTACATGGTAGGCGCGGTACACTACCGGACGCCATGCGTTAACCAGCGCGGGATCCGAACTGATGCTGCTGTGATTCATGCTGCGCTCCAGGTCTTCGGTCTGCTGTCTCACCTTCTTGAGGCCTCCCAGCATCATGGGACCCAGCGAACCGAGAATCCATGCCGAGCCGATCGTGCCGAATATGTATGTCACGGCGTAGGCCACGGGGATGATGTCGGTCCAGGCCTTCTTGTCGGCTGCGGATGCGTCGAGGGTACTGATCGTGTCACCCGCCACACCGATCACTGCCGAGATGGTCTGGGCTCCGGCAAAGAGTCCGGCCGCCTCACCGGCATTATAATGGAATATCTTGGCCACTATGATCGTGGAGGCGAGCACTATGGCGCACATCACCACGGCGAACACCACCTGTTTTAGTCCGGACCCGCGCAGCGATGCGAAGAATTGCGGGCCTACGCTGTA
Organism: uncultured Bacteroides sp.; assembly: GCA_964495725.1. Classification (GTDB taxonomy): domain Bacteria; phylum Bacteroidota; class Bacteroidia; order Bacteroidales; family Muribaculaceae; genus CAG-873. Next base: position 749 of record CAZBWZ010000175.1, on the reverse strand, counting down.
GCCGATCGCAAACAGAAACAGCAGGAAGAAGACCTGCTTCAGTGGGCCGGGCACCGGGATGTCGAGCTGGCCCACGATCACTCCGACGAGCAGCACCGAGGTGACGGTGCCCAGTGAGAATGTCTTGTATCTCAGCTTTCCGAGCCAGAAGCCGAGTCCTAATGTGAGAAATATTGCGATCGCCGGATTCTCGCGCAGCGTATCCACAATCCAATCGATTAATTCCATATACTTGTATTTTGATGTGTGTGGCGGAGGTCTCTTCGTGAGACACCCTCTTACACATGTAACAGATGGAGACGTGCTTATGTTCAGGGCGATTCTTCACGGGCACTTGCGGGTAAGAGATATTTTGCTTATCTTTGTAAATAAATCACCTCTCCGTAATCACTAAACAATAACCAGAATGAAGATAGCAGTAGCAGGCACAGGATATGTGGGACTGAGCATCGCCACCTTGCTGGCACAGCACAACGAGGTCGTGGCCGTGGATGTAATCCCCGACAAGGTAGACAAAATCAATGACAGGATATCGCCCATACAGGATGAGTACATAGAGAAGTATCTCGCCGAGAAGCAGCTCGACCTCACCGCCACGCTCGATGGCCGGGCGGCATACCGTGATGCCGACTTCGTGGTCATCGCCGCCCCCACCAACTACGATCCGGTGAAGAATTACTTCGACACCCACAATATCGAGGATGTGATCGACCTGGTGCTTGAGGTCAATCCCGATGCCGTGATGGTGA
>CAZBWZ010000174.1:0-4069 GCA_964495725.1 uncultured Bacteroides sp. | reverse complement strand
CGGCCATGTCGTAGCTCTCTTGCAGCACGCGGCGCGAGTCTACGGCGAGCATCAGGGAGTAGTAGGCGTTTTTCACCTGATTCACCAGATCGATGCGTGATGCGCGGGCCTTCTCGTTGGCCTCGAGTATCTGCGAGTCGCTGAGCTTGAGCGAGGCCCACAGCTGGGGGGCGATGACGGGCACCGATGCCGAGAATCCCACCTGATAGGAGTTGTCGAGGCCCATCTTGATGCCGTCGCTTTTTTTGTTGGATGATGCGCGTGAGGCCGGTGCTGCGTCGTCTGTGCCGCTGCCCGGATTGTCGGGATCGGTGGTGGAGCCACCGCCGCCGAGGCCACCCATGAGGTCGCCGAAATCCATGTTCATATAGGCCACCTGTTTGGCGAGCGTGCGGCTGTAGTTGCCGGCGAATGTGATCGACGGCAGCAGCTGGGCCACGGTCTCCATGCGCGAGTAGTCGGTGCGTGTCACCTCCATGTCGGCTACCTTTACCGTGGGGTTGTCCGACAGGGCTATGGTGAGGCAGTCGTCGAGCGACAGCTTGAGGGGCGCGCCTCCGGTGGCGGTCGCTGTCACCGCAGCGGGCTCGGGTACGTGGCTGATGTGTGTGGTGTCATCAGCTGTCTCCATAGCCATTGCCGGTGATTGACATGCGTATGCCAGGGCGCAGACAATAAGGAATCTTTTTTTCATAGAGAATGATTTGATTTGCAAAGGTAGCCCATTATAGTTATGTGTATGTAATTGAAAAATTAAATTCACCAAAAAGGCTATTTTTTACCCTTTTTGGTGAATTGCATGATGGGTGTATGATGTGGCTGTCAATCTCCCATGGTGCGCAGCAGCTCGTCGTTGTCGCGGGTGCGCTCCATGCGGTCTTTGATAAACTCCATTGCCTCGATCGAGTTGCGGTCGCTCAGGAAGCGGCGCAGTATCCACATGCGGCTCAGGGTCTCGGGGCGGCTGAGCAGGTCGTCGCGGCGTGTTGACGACGACATGATGTCGACAGCCGGGAATATGCGCTTGTTAGAGAGCTTGCGGTCGAGCTGCAGCTCCATGTTGCCTGTGCCCTTGAATTCCTCGAATATCACCTCGTCCATCTTCGAGCTGGTCTCGGTGAGGGCTGTGGCGATGATTGTGAGGCTGCCGCCGTTTTCGATGTTGCGGGCGGCGCCGAAGAATCGTTTGGGTTTCTGCAGGGCGTTGGCGTCGACACCACCTGACAGGATCTTGCCGGAGGCGGGCGACACGGTGTTGTATGCGCGGGCCAGGCGGGTGATGGAGTCGAGCAGGATCACCACATCGTGGCCGCACTCTACCATGCGCTTTGCCTTCTCAAGCACGATGCTGGCGATGCGCACGTGGCGCTCGGCGGGCTCGTCGAATGTCGACGCGATCACCTCGGCATTGACGCTGCGGCTCATGTCGGTGACCTCCTCGGGGCGCTCGTCGATGAGCAGTATCATGATGTATGTCTCGGGATGATTCTCGGCTATCGCATTGGCGATATCCTTAAGCAACAGTGTTTTACCTGTCTTCGGGGGAGCCACGATAAGGCCGCGCTGTCCCTTGCCTATGGGTGCGAACATATCTACGACACGGGTAGAGATATTGCATGTCTGGCCGCTGGTGAGGTCAAACTTCTCGTCGGGAAATAACGGGGTGAGGTGCTCGAAAGGCACACGGTCGCGGATATACTCGGGTGTGCGGCCGTTGACGCTTACCACGGATGTGAGCGGGAAGTATTTTTCGTTTTCGTGGGGCGGACGCACGCAGCACTCCACCACATCGCCTGATTTCAGACCGAACGATTTGATCTGCTGGGGTGTGACGAGTATGTCGTCGGGCGAGGGAAGATAGTTGTAGTCGCTCGAGCGCAGGAATCCGTGTCCCTCGGGCACGATCTCCAGCACACCTCCGGCCTTGATTATATCGTTGAAGTTGTATTGCGGCTGTGGTTTCTGCTGTTGCTGGTTGTTGAATCGGTTCTTGTGGTTCTTCTTGCCGGATCCCGGCGGGTTGGGGATCTGCTGGCCCGGCTCGGCGAGTATGATCGGAGCTGTTGCGGCTACCTGCGCGGCCTCTTCTTTCTCGCGCTGTGAGCGTGGCACAAACTTGCGGCCCTCGCTGCGCGGGAAGAATAGTCCGAATGCGGCGTTCTTGTCTCCGTCGGCCTGCTGCCCGTTGTTATTCGCGCCGTTATTATTGTTATTATTGTTATTGTTGTTTGGCTTGCTGTTGCCGGGCTGAGGCTCGGCCTGTTCGTTGTCAGGTGTATTGCTGTCGGGCTGAGTCTGTCGTGCCGGTGGTTGAGGAGTCTGTGGCTGTTGGCGTACGGTGTTGTCCTCGTCCTTTGTGTCTGCGGGCTTGGTGTTTTCGTTGAACAAGGGTAGCGCGGGCTGGCTTTTCACGGCATCCTCGTTGATGAGCATGTTCTGGTCCTGGAATTTGTCTTTCTTTGGCGGACGTCCGCGGCGTTTACGCTGAGGCTGCTGGTCTGGAGCATCGGCCGGCGTAGTGTTGTCGTCGGTGGCCGTGGTATCTTTGGGTGTGGCTTTCTTTTTTCTCGCTTTTTTTGCAGGAGCCGGGGCCGCGCTGTCTGCAGGTGCCTCTTCTTCTTCTTTATTTTCCGGAGTATCGGCTGTCTGTTTTGGCTTGCGGCCTCTTCTGCTTTTTTTCTCGGTCATCGAGCTTACAGCTTCTACGGCAGATGTCTTGGCCTGATTGTCAAGGATCTTGAATATCAGGTCCTGTCTCTGGGCCGGGTCAGCTTTTTTTACTCCGAATTTCTTGGCGACGTCAACCAGCTGCTCGTCGCCCATTTCTTCTAAGTCAGAGATGTTGTACATATGGGACTTATTATGGTGTGTAAAGTGTGTCGATTTGTGATGAATAAATTTCTGTATGCGTCATACGGCGCAATAAAATACCGCTGTCGTGACATGCTCCGTGATATGTGTACGTGCTTTGAGGATGTCTGTCTGCGCGATGGTCTTGCAATGCTGGTGCGCAGCACAAGTCATGCTGTGGTCAGTATTTATTTTGTGTACGCAAAATCTCAGGGATATTCGTTGTAGAGGAAACGTGTGCAAAGGTAAACACTTTTTCTTAATTACCAAAACATATTATCAAAATGTGGCTTCTGAAAATGCTGTGCGCTCAGGATTTCGTGTTCGTATCCGAGGCCGCGCGGCTGCGGCTCACGATATACACGCCTCCGAATACCATGACTGTGGCCAGTATCTTGGGCAGCGTGAGGCTGTCCATGCCCAGGGCGATGCTTACACCGATGGCCACGATCGGCTGCACATAATTATATAGGCTCACCAGCGTGGGGCGTATGATCTTCTGTCCGAAGGGTATCAGATAATATGTGACAAAGGTGGCCAGCACTACCAGAAAAGCCAGCTCGCCATACCATTTGGCGGGGATCTCCGGCCACGGGGCGGACATGATGCTGCCTATGCCCAGCGGAAACGCCAGGATGAAGGCGAACAGGAAGATCCATTTCATGAATGTAACGACAGAATAGCGGTTGATGAGCGGACGGAAGATGCCCAGATAGGCCGAGAAGGTGACTATGTTGACGACAAGGAGTATGAATCCGGCGAGGTTGCCGCCAAGTCCGCCGCTGACGCTTGTGAGTATGAGGTATACGATACCGGCGAGACTCACGGCCACACCGCATATCTTCTTGGGGGTCAGTGGCTCGTGTATGGCCACGGCGGCCACAAGCATCGTCACCACGGGACCCATGGTGCTCATCAGGGCTGACTCCATGGGCGTCACCATGGGTATGGCCATGAGAAATGACAGCTGTGCCAGAAAGAATCCGAGCACCGAGGCGCAGAATATCCTGAGCATGTCTCGGGGTGGCACGTGCTCGCGCGGAGTCACCAGCGACAGCAGCCAGAAGAGTGAGCCGGCACCTAAGGCGCGTAGCAGGAATATGCCTATTGGTGATATGAATGTGCTTGAGGTCAGGTCTTTGCAGACGATAATGTTAAACCCGAAAATGAGATAGGCGGTGAATACGGCCAGATGGCCCTGCCATTTACTGTATGCTTT
>CAZBWZ010000173.1:0-4092 GCA_964495725.1 uncultured Bacteroides sp. | reverse complement strand
CAGAGGCAGTCGGCTGACAGACTGTATCAACGGTTTTCCACATTGCTCATCGAATCTTATCCAAAGCCGAGAGATGTACAGTGGTACGCGGATGCTCTCTCGGTATCCCCAAACTATCTTGCGAGGGTGGTGAAGCATATCAGCGGCAGGAGTACGTTGGAATGGATTAACGAGGCTGTCATGACCGATATCAGGACTGTGCTGATCCATACAGATGAATCGATAAAAGAAATATCCAACCGGTTGGGTTTCAGCAATGCCGCCTTCTTCGGGAAATACGTCAAGCATCATACAGGCCTGAGCCCGAAACAACTGAGATCGTATCTGAAAGATAAACATTGATATCGATACAAAAGAAAAATATCACCAAAGGATCAGACTGATACTTTGATGATATTTTGTTTTCTTTCAATTGTGACAGATAGGGGGGATAATGGTGTGAATTACATTATCAATAATCAGAAGGCATTGTAATGTACCTTTGCGGGTGCCCATTTGTCTTTAGGTGCGACATCCTGTGCCGGATATCCAAAGGCCATCACGTTGAGAGGTGTCAGTCCGGAGGGCAATCTCAGGATCGAACGCAGACGCTCCTCACGGTCTTTGAGCGGATAAATACCGCACCACACACCACCTATGCCGAGCGCATGGGCTGCTAAAAGCATATTCTCAGATGCCGCCGAGCAATCTTCCACCCAGAAACCTCCATCGGGCATATCGCCGGTGAACAGATTGTCCATATCACCGCATACCACTACGGCAAAGCTGCAGTGCTCCACCATTTTTGTATATTCAAAAGTGGCAGTGATCGAATCTTTCAGGGCCTGCTCGGTGACGATGACAAACTGCCATGGTTGCTGATTGGCTGCTGTGGGAGCGGCCATGCCGGCCCGGAGAATAGTGTTGATAAGGCTGTCGCTGACCTGCTCGTCTGTATAGCTGCGAACGCTGGCACGTGTCATGATACAGTCTATCACGGCTTCTGAAGCATCCACCGCATCTGTTTGGTTATCCTCGGTTGAGGACACTGCGACGAGACGCACTGATACAACCAACAGGGCGACGGCTAGCAGTAGCATTATCCAATGATTGCTTTTCATGATGAATCTTATTTATTTTTATGTGAATGAATCGAAATAATAGTAATCAAATTTGTTTCAGCAGCGAACCGGTAGGACACACAAACCGGCAGAAAGGACGATTTATAAACAATGAAAGTACCACGAAAAGACCACCGACCGCAAGGATGATCCATGAGGCCGACTCTACGATGAAGGCTGTGAAAATCTCGTAGTCGATCCAGCTTGCAGCCCATCCTGAAAAAAGCAATCCCAGTAGGACGACCCACAACAGCTGGCGGAAATTATCGAGTGTCTTGATAAATTTTGGTGATATTTTCCATTTATGATTGCATAGCTTGCTTGCTAGTTCCTGAAGTGAACCGTAGGGACATATCCAATTGCAGTAGTAGTTGTGCTTATTGAAAAGGGGGTAGATCAGGCCGGTGATGAGTAAGATGAGTGTGGTGAAGAAACTCAATGTCATGCGCGGAGCTCCTGAGAAGAAATTGAGCATCATCGCATAGTCTATGAATGTACCGGCCCAAAATCCAAGAACGGCTACGTTAAGCAACTGTTGAATGATGCGGTAGACCGGTTTCTTGATAAACAGAGGCACAATGGCACCAATTAAGATGACAATTAAAGCAGCGATCGCGACATAGGATGTATGTGCGGCTTTTGCGGGTTTGGAGCCTTGGGCGAAAGATGCGCCAGCGCGCACGTTGGCAATAAAGGCATTGGAGGAATATGTAGCTCCGGTCACTGCGTCGACATCCATGGTCGCGGCCTGTTGCAGTGTCTTTCCGTCCCAGGCACGTGTAAGGCCTGCCGAGACAAGACGGTCGAAAAATTCCGGGCTCTCGGAGTTGTCGAGCGCAACTACAGAATCGATTATGCCGTCTGTGACATATATCTCAAGGGGTACGGGACCGGCATATCCGGAGATGTCCTTACCAAGCTCGGTGGTATTGATTATCTCATGTGCGCCGTTTTGACTGATGGCGGACACGGTGTCATTATCACCGCCTGATGCAGAAGTGCCGGTAGAGAAAAAGCTGCCGGCATCCTTGCCAAATAATGTGCCATTGTGTATTATGGCGAGTGAGGCCACAAGACAGAATACAGTGACGAAGGCCACGACTCTGGCTACTACGTGATTGGATTTCGCGGGTGTATTCAAGATTGTTACGTTTAAGGAATAATATTGACGTTAATATCGAGCGCAAAGTTAATAAATATTTCGCGGCAAATCAATATCAGCCTTTCTCGCTTGCTCCATCTGTACACGGTGAGACATGTGATATGTCTTATTATCTTTGATAAACCTTCCTCCGGTCTGTTTGAAATGAAAATGTATACCTGCTTCAGCACATTGTCGTCTGACATCGAGCACCCAGTCATAGTTGCATGGACGGGCATGCATCCCGGATTCGCCTCCTACTGTCACGCTGTCTATTCCGTTGAGATGCCCGTGGAAATCGATTGTCTCCAGCATAGGCTCGACAATTATGTCTTTGTGACTGAGTGGCAGAGAATGAAATATTGGCAGTCTTTAGTCAGCACACCGTTGATTTTCCATCGTGCAGCAAATATAAATGCGATTTTTTATTTCATCCCAATATTCGGGCAGTGATTGCAGGATGCGCTCAGGTCGCTTGGTCACCATATAGAATTGCAGGTCGTCACGGCTACGCATAATCCCCCAGGCTTCATTGCGCCACCGGTCCATCTCTTCTATGAAGAAGTCAGAGGAGAAACACGTCATCACCATGCTGCCTGACGGGATTTTCCATACCCGGTTGCGGTTGCATTTTAACGGGAGGTCAAAAGATGAAGTCTTGCGCACGATATTTGTGTCAATACCGTGCTGCTCGTCGCGTGCGAAGACATAACAGTTTCTGCAACCATCGCTCTTGCGGTGACAGCCATGTATGAGATTCCAGATAATCATTAAAGGGCTCAACTGGGATATTTTAGGATTTGAAGCTATCTCTTATTAGATATTTGAAGCTATCTCTTATTAGATAACGTAAAAGATTCAGGATTCAATATGTCTGATAGCACAAATCAGGAAAATAATCTCACAAAATATTTTCTAATAATTGTTTCTTCTTCACCATGTAAGATGAGATGAGGAACCGGATTTATACCACGATATCGCATCACCTATGTTCCAGCTTATGGCTTCACGCGAGCTTGGTTGAAGATAATATCACACGCGAAAACGTAAAAAACGCGCAGAAATCCGAGGTCCGGGTCTCTAAAATAAAGTTTTGTGGGAGAGCGTGTGTGATTATTACTACGGGTTGTTTCCATTCATGCTGGAGACAACCCGTAGTGAGTATTTATTGATTAAGTGTGACAGCTTTTTCCACCAAGCGTTTGCCCATTTCGAAACACTTCTGTTTATCGATCGGGAACTGTGTCTCATGACGTGCCATTCTCTCCTCGGCATTAAAGTAGTTGGCGTTCATTTTTGAATAATCCTTGAATTGGAGAGTAGCATACGAGTTGTACTGCTCTGCGTAACCGAGGATGTATTCGAGATTACTCTTGGTCATGCCTAGTGAAATATTGTATCCGGCGGCGTTGTAGTCATTCTCAGTGCCATTCATCGTGAATATCACTCCCGCCGGGATAATACGTTTGCCCAGAACTCTCTTGATCTGGCCGTTTTCGATCTGGTATGAAGACAGGGGATAAAGGAAGCGCTCGATGAAAGAGCGTAACATACCCGATGGATAGCCGAAGAAGTTGGGAGAGCCTACCACGATGGCATCCGCAGAATGTGCTTTCTCCAGGATCGGGCGCAGATTGTCGCGTATCGCACAGATTCCGCCTGTGTCTATGCCTTTGCGCTTGCAGGCGAAGCACTCAAGGCAACCTTTGATTGGTTGGGCATACAGTTCTATGATTTCTGTTTCTGCCCCTGCTGAGGCTGCGCCCTCAAGAGCTTTCTTTACGAGAGTGTCGGTGTTCCAGTCTTTTCTGGCACCTCCGTTTATTCCTATTACTTTCATACGTTGATATA
>CAZBWZ010000172.1:2933-4103 GCA_964495725.1 uncultured Bacteroides sp. | reverse complement strand
ATCGCAAAGCGATGTCCCTACATTTCGTTGATTTTCCTATTTTGATACACCCTCTTTTTGTGGCGGCTGCACAATTTTGACAGTGAATCAACGTTATAGAGAAATGCGAATATTTTTCACCATCTTAATCTTTTGTCTGGTCTGCGCAGGCGCCGCGCCGACCAGGGCCGAACACACATACACTCCTGACTCCGCCGGACTATTCTGCGCCCCTGATACGGCTCAGGTGGGCGAACTGCGGCTCAATGTCGGCGCCACACTGTTTTTTCGTGACAACGAGTTCTCCAATCCGATGATCAAGGGTTATACATTGCCCGGATTCCGTCTCAATCCCACACTGAGCTATGCACCGACCCCCAACATCAATGTGGAATTAGGCGCGTACATGCTCAGGTTCTGGGGAGCCGACTCATATCCCAACCTTGCCTACAGTGATATCGCCTACTGGAGCGGCGACCAGAAGAAAGCCAAGGGGCTGCACACGCTGCCATTCTTCAGGGTGACCTACACCAAGGGCGGACTCGGTGTCGTGCTCGGCAATCTCTACGGCGGATACCACCACCGTCTGCTGCAGCCGCTGTATGCGGGCGAGCTCAATCTCACCGCCGACCCAGAGGCCGGCGCACAGCTGATATACACCAACAAATGGCTCGATGCCGATGTGTGGATCAACTGGGAGAGCTTCATCTACAAAAACGACGAGCATCAGGAGGCGTTCACCTTCGGGGTGTCGTCACGGCTCAAATTCAACAACGAGCGCAGCCGTCTGCATGTATATTCGCCCGTACAGGCCCTCTTTCAGCACCGTGGAGGAGAGATTGACACCATCACCACCAACTCCGTGCAGACCAACATGAATCTGGCCGCCGGTCTGGGCGCACGCTATGACATCAATCACAAGGCCATACACAGCGCCACCATCGAGGCCGACGCCCTGCTGTACAATCAGCAGAAAGGCAAGCTCTATCCATTTCAGAGAGGCTGGGCACTCTTTGTCCACGGCCAGCTCGATGTAGCCAAGGTGAAATGCCGAGTGGGCTATTACCGCAGCCACAGGTTCCTGACACTATTCGGATATCCTTTCTACGGCGACATGTCGGTATCCGACCCCGGACTGACATTTGACGACCGCCAGCTGCTCACCGCCGGATTCAGCTACGTGTGGGAGCC
>CAZBWZ010000172.1:0-2833 GCA_964495725.1 uncultured Bacteroides sp. | reverse complement strand
CCCTCGGCCTGACGGCGGCCGAGTATCACTACCTTAGCGCCTTCCTTGGCAAGATATTTGGCGATACATGCGCCCAGCACTCCTGTGCCACCGGTGATCACCACCACCTGGTCTTTCACTGAAAATAATTCGTTCATTGCTATATTGGTCTGATTGATTGATATCGATAAATAATAACGAGAAAGATCAGGCGTTATAGCCGTGCTCCATCTCATCGGCCACGGTGGCCATCACGCCGCTCATCTGTCCTAAGGCCAGCATACGGCCGTGGAATGAGTATCCTGCATTGTAGCCCTTGTCGCCGTCACCGAGCATCAGGGGCGCATGGTCGACACGCATGGGCAGGTTGCGGCCTTCCTTCTCAAACACTCGCACCAGATCTATGAGGCTGGCACGTCCGCGGCCCAGGTGCGGAGCCTCCTTGAAATCACCGTTAGGCATCACCTCGCAGCGGCGCAGGTGTATGAAATGTGTGCGTGGCGAAAACTCGCGTGCCATGGCGTTGACATCGTTGTGGGCACCGGCGGAGAGAGAGCCGGCACAGAATGTCAGGCCGTTGTGTACATTGGGTACGGCATCGAGAAACCATCTGATGTCTTCGGCGTTGGTGACGATACGCGGCAAGCCGAGGATGGGCATGGGCGGATCATCGGGATGCACGCACATGTTGATACCGTACTCCTCGCACACCGGCATGATGGCATCGAGGAAATAGCGCATGTTCTCGCGCAGCTGATCCTTGTCGATGCCCTTGTAGAGAGCTAAGAGATCGCGGAATTTATTCACGGGCTCCTTGTCGTCCTCGGTGATGTTGCCGTTGACGAATCCCTGGGTCTTGACGATGATGTTCTCCACGAGCTGGTGCTCTTTCTCCGGAGTCATCTCCTTGCGCAGCTCCTCCACGCGCTTGAGCGTATCGGCGTCCCAGTCGGCCTCGGCGCCCTCACGCTTGATGATGTAGATATCGAAATATGCGAATTCAGCACGGTTGAAATAGAGGTTGCTGGTGCCGTCGCCGTTGGGATAGTCGAGATCGGTGCGGGCCCAGTCGAGCACGGGCATGAAGTTATAGCATATTGTCTTCACGCCTTCCTTGCCAAGATTGGCGAGGCTCTCCTTATAGTTTTCGATGAGCTTGTCGCGGTTGGGGCCGGCATATTTGATCTCCTCGCTGACCGGGAGGCTCTCCACCACCGACCAGCGCAGGCCGTGGCTCTCGATATACTCGCGCATCTTCTTCACTTCCTCGCGGCTCCACACCTCACCGTTGGGGATATGGTGCAGGGCGGTGACTATGCCCTCCACTCCGATCTGCCGCAGCATCGACAGGGTAATCTTATCGTTGGGACCGAACCAACGCCATGTTTTTTCCATAATGTATCCTTTAGTTTTTAGAGCTTGGTATTAATTAGGCTCAAAGATAAGCAATTTTCATAAATCCGGCAAAAAAACCTCTGCCGGGCGATATCATAGCATGCACTCCCCGCATCGGGCACCCCCGGGGCAGCGGCTCCAAAAAAATAATTTTGATTATTAAATGAAAAGGCCTATCTTTGTAGACACATTTCAACCAAGACCCACATTAATCCAAATCATAATACCAACTCTAAGCATATATGTATTTTCTCGGATATGACCTCGGCACTTCGTCTGTGAAGGCCTGTATCGTGGAGTCGGACTCCGGCGAGATCATCGCCTCCGACTTCTTCCCTAAAGAAGAAGCCCATATCAAAGCTCTCAAACCCGGATGGGCCGAGCAGGCTCCCGACAGTTGGTGGGAATCGCTCAAGGCAGTCACCGCGTCGGTATTGGCCGCATCCCGTGTCAATCCATCGGACATCAAGGCTATCGGTCTGTCGTACCAGATGCACGGTCTGGTGTGCATCGACAAAGACGGCAAGCCTCTGCGCGATGCCATCATCTGGTGTGACTCACGTGGCGTGCCCTACGGCGAAAAGGCCTTCTGCGACCTCGGAGCCGACACCTGCCTCAGCCACCTGCTAAACTCACCGGGCAATTTCACCGCCGCCAAGCTGCAATGGGTGAAACAGAACGAGCCCGAGACATTCGAGAAGATCTGGAAGGTGATGCTGCCGGCCGACTATATCGCCTACCGCCTCACAGGCAATATCGTCACCAATCCCGAGGGTCTCTCGGAATACATGCTCTGGGACTACAAGCACAACAGCATTGCACGCTTCCTGCTCGACTATTACGGTTATCCCGCCGAGATATTCCCGGATGTGCAGCCCACATTCTCCGACCAGGGCAAGCTCACGGCCAAGGCAGCCGCAGAGCTCGGTCTGTCGCCCGATACGGTTGTGACCTACCGCGGTGGCGACCAGCCCAACAATGCCCTCTCTCTGGGTGTGCTCAATCCGGGCGAGATAGCATCGACAGCCGGCACATCGGGTGTGGTATACGGCATCAACGACACATATGACTATGATCCGCTGTCGCGCATCAACAATTTCGCACACGTCAACCACACAGCCGAGAATCCGCGTATCGGCGTGATGGTGTGCATCAACGGCACAGGCATCCTCAATTCGTGGGTAAAACATAATGTCGCCACCCCCGACATGAGCTACAACGATATGAACCAGCAGGCCGCATCCGTGGCAGTCGGCAGCGAGGGTCTAACGATCATGCCCTTCGGCAACGGAGCTGAGCGCGTGTTGCAGAACCGCCAGATCGGATGCTCATTCCACGGCATCAACTTCAACCTGCACAAGCGCCCGCATGTCTACCGCGCCGCTCAGGAGGGTATCGCCTTCTCCTTTAACTACGGTATCGAGATAATGGAGCAGATAGGCATGAAGATCAACACTAT
>CAZBWZ010000171.1:0-4138 GCA_964495725.1 uncultured Bacteroides sp. | reverse complement strand
TCGATTGCGGCGAGGGCTCCCAGCTGCAGATGCGACGCCTCGGTGTCAACTTCTCAAACCTGCGACATATATTCATCTCCCACCTGCACGGCGATCATATGCTCGGGCTACCCGGCCTGCTCTCCACCATGGGGCTGCAGGATGTCACAGGTCAGATCCATGTCTACACTTTTGCCGAGGGCATCGCATGGCTCAGGGAATTCATGCGCATATCGCGCCATCATGCCTCGGCCGACATAGTCTTTCACCCAATAGCGCGCGAGAGGGCTGTGGTATATGAAGACGACAGCCTCACCGTAGAGACCATACCCTTGCACCATGGCGTACCCACCGTAGGCTACATCATGCGAGAGAAACCCAACCTCCGCAAGATCAAGGGTGACATGGTGGAATTTCATAATGTGCCATACTATAAGCGCCCCGAGCTCAAGGCCGGGGCCGACTTCGTCAAGCCTGACGGCACCATGATACCAAACGCCATGCTCACCAGCGATCCCGATCCGGCGCGCAGCTATGCCTACTGCTCCGACACCTCGTTTGCCCGGAGTGTTATTGATGATGTCAGAGGCGTCGATACCCTGTATCATGAATCAACCTACGCAGATGATAAGGCCGCCCGTGCGAAAGAGCGCGGCCACTCCACCGCGCGCCAGGCCGGTACGGTGGCCCGTGAAGCCGGAGTGGGCAAGCTGATCATAGGGCATTACTCCAAGTCATACAGAGACGATAACCTGCTGCTGGAACAGGCGCGTGAGGAATTTGCCAACACCGTCGCGGCCAACGAAGGTCTCACCATTGACATCTGAGAGGGACATGGCTGTGACAGATACAGATATCAGGATGATGACAGCGGCCTTGGCGGAGGCACGCAGGGCTTACGACAGCGATGAGATACCCGTAGGAGCCGTAGTGGCCTGCGGCGACCGCATTATCGGACGCGGACATAATCTCACCGAGCGGCTCGGCGATGTCACGGCACATGCTGAGATGCAGGCCATTACCGCCGCCACGCTCACTCTCGGAGGCAAGTATCTATCGGGTTGCACATTGTATGTCACCGTCGAGCCCTGCTTGATGTGCGCCGGAGCTATAGGCTGGGCTCAGGTGAGCCGAGTGGTGATAGGCTGTGCCGATCCCAAACGCGGATACACTGCCTTCACCAGCCGTTCGCCCTTCCATCCACGGGCCGAGGTGGTGACCGGTGTGCTCGCCGATGAATGTAGAGAGCTGATGACTGAATTTTTTAAGCAAAAACGCAGATAGACAATGAATTACTTTATTATAGCCGGTGAGGCCTCCGGCGACCTGCACGGCGCTCAGCTCGTCAAGGCGCTGAGGCGAGATGATCCGGATGCTAAATTTTCGTTTCTCGGGGGCGACCTCATGTCCGAGGCCGCCGGTGAGGCTCCGGCTGTACACTACCGCGACATGGCCTTCATGGGATATGTCGAGGTGATACGTCATCTGGGCAAGATACGCCGCAACTTTGCAGTGGCCCGTGCTATCCTGCGTGACTCGCATCCTGATGCCCTGATACTGATAGATTATCCGAGTTTCAATCTCAAGATGGCCTCATACGCCAAGAAACTCGGTATCCCCACATTCTATTATATATCGCCAAAGGTATGGGTGTGGAAGCAATGGCGCGTAAAGGCCATTAAAAAAGTTATTGACAGGATGTTCGTGATATTCCCGTTTGAGGTTGAATTTTACAAAAAACTCGGATATGACGTGACATACGTGGGTAATCCGTCGGTAGGGGAGGTGGACGAGACTCTTGCCACGATTGAGCCCGGCGACGGGGTGAGTCACCTCAACCTAAAAGGCAAACCATATATAGCATTGTTGCCGGGAAGCCGGCTGAGCGAGATACGCACCAATCTGCCTGTGATGGTGGAGGCGATAAAGCGGTTTCCGCAGTATAAGGCCGTGGTGGCCGGTGCCCCGGGTGTGGAATCCGCCTACTACGAGCAATTCACCCGCATCAACGAATACCGCACGCTGCCTGTCGTGACAGGCTCCACACTGCCCCTTGTGGCCGGAGCGCGGGCCGCTCTGGTTACATCCGGCACGGCAACCCTTGAGGCTGCACTGGCCGGCACACCCCAGGTCGCCCTTTTCCGCCACAACGGTTCAAAGCTGGTATACAACATCATGCGCCGCATCCTCAAAGGCAAATACGTGACGCTGCCCAATCTTGTGGCCGATGAAGAGGTGATACCCGAGCTGCTGCTGCATCTGTGTACACCCGACACAGTGTCAGCCGCATTGGGTGCCATAGTGCCCGACGGGCCGGCCCGCACATCCCAGCTCGACGGCTATGAGCGGATACGGGGCATCCTGGGCACATCCGACGCTGCCTCGGCGGTGGCCTCCGCCATCTATTCGTACCTTAAAGACCAAAGGCGAGACAAGACATTATCCCCGGCATCGCAGGTTGACAATAATCAATAATAATATTGTATAGTAATCACGGTAACGGCTATGACCAGATTATCACAACTGACAGGAGTCGATATATTCAAGTTCATTTTTGCATTCGCTGTGATTGCGATTCATGTCTCGGCCATGACGGCTGACAGTCTGCCGCCTGCCGTTGATTATACGATCAATCTTGCCGTGCCTTTCTTCTTCTTAACGACAGGGTATCTGCTTGCAAGAAAAATTCAGCCAATGACGGCCGGGGAAGTCCGTAGTATGTTCAGGCGCAAGTCGCTGCAAATGTTTCGTATATACGGGATATGGCTGATGATATATTTCCCGTTGACGATTTACAATTATCTGCACACCGGTATGACTCTGCTGGAATATATGAGGGGATATTTATATGGAATCGTGTTTATCGGTGCATCGTATATGGCCTGGACGTTGTGGTTTATCTATTCTATGGCTGTGGTGTTCATGATTTTTTCTTTCATCAATGTTAAATCAAGGGTTAACTTGCTGTTTCTCTTTATTATATTCTTTACGTTCACCATTATGATCTGGATCTATAAAGAGAATCCGTCGAGGTATCTTTATCTGGTCTATGTGTTGGCAAACCGCTCGTTGGCTGGTGGTATATACATAGTCGCGGGCATGTGGATATATAATATAAATAAAAAAATCAGATGGCAGTTTGTCGTACCCGTCATAGCAGCAAGCATAATGCTATACCTCTTCAATCTACCGTTCTGGGAATTGACCGGAGGAATTGTTTTTTTCATAATCGCGCTGTCGCTGAATCTGCCCTCCCACGACATCTACCTGATATTGCGTAACCAGAGCATGTGGATTTATTATATGCACATGTATGTGCTCTTCGTAGTGTATACCCTATTGGGAAATCTGGGCATTGAGGTGATTTTTTTGCCTACATATATTACCGTCTCAATACTCACAGTATTGGTAACATCATGCATAGGGGTCGTGATACACAGATATCCGCGGGCCCGCTGTCTCTCCAAACTTATCAGCTGATATTATCGCCGGCCAGGGAAAATCAAATCATATCACGGATTTAGCCGAAAATTTTGAAAATTAATGCTACGGTGTAATATAAAAACCTTTGTGAGATAGAAAAATATTGCTAACTTTGCAGCGCAAATACTGCCGTGACGCAAGCCACGGCTATTAATTAACCCTATTTATTAACTTTTAATGACTGAAGAAGTAAAGAACACCGCAATCGAAGATTTCGATTGGGATGCATTCGAGAAAGGCGAGACAGCAGGTGAGAAATCCCGCGAGGAGCTTACCCGCACTTACGATGAATCGCTCAACACTGTAAGAGACAAAGACGTAATCGAAGGTACCATCATCTCGCTCAACAAGCGCGAGGCAGTGGTTAACATCGGCTACAAGAGCGACGGCATCATCCCCATGAGCGAATTCCGCTACAACCCCGACCTCAAAGTCGGTGACAAAGTGGAGGTCTTCATCGAGAATCAGGAAGACAAGAAAGGCCAGCTCATCCTTTCTCACAAAAAAGCCCGCGCATCTCGCAGCTGGGAGCGCATCAACGCAGCTCTCGCCAACGACGAGATCATCAAGGGCTTTATCAAATGCCGCACCAAAGGCGGCATGATTGTCGATGTGTTTGGTATCGAGGCATTCCTCCCCGGCTCACAGATCGACGTGAAACCCATCCGCGACTACG
>CAZBWZ010000170.1:0-4166 GCA_964495725.1 uncultured Bacteroides sp. | reverse complement strand
CGAGCTGCGTCAGCCCGGATGCTCGGCATGTCTGGCCATGAACGACGACAAGGTGGCCGCCGGCGCACTGTGCGTATCCACATCCAACCGCAACTTCGAGGGCCGTCAGGGTCCAGGCGCGCGCACCGTGCTGGCATCGCCCGCTCTCGCAGCCGCCACTGCCGTTACCGGAGTAATCACCGACCCACGCAAACTGCCACAGCTATGAACGAAAAATTTGACACAGTGATATCTACCTGCGTGCCTCTGCCTATCGAGAACGTAGATACCGACCAGATAATACCCGCGAGATTTCTCAAGGCCACTACCCGCGAGGGATTCGGCGAAAACCTGTTCCGCGACTGGAGATACGATGCCGACGGTAAGCCTGTGGCCGATTTCGTGCTCAACGACCCTACCTACAGCGGATGCGTGCTGGTGGCCGGGAAGAATTTCGGCTGCGGGTCGAGCCGCGAACACGCCGCATGGGCCATCCACGACTACGGATTCCGTGTGGTGGTGTCGAGCTTCTTCGCCGACATACACAAGAACAACGAGCTCAACAGCTTCGTGCTGCCCGTGGTCGTCACCCCGGCCTTTCTCGACAGCCTCTTCGCCTCCATCGCCGCCGATCCGTCAACACAGGTCAAGGTAGACCTCAAAGCCCAGACAATCACCAATCTGGCCACCGGAGAAAGCGAGCATTTCGATATAAATCCATACAAAAAGCAATGCCTGCTCGAAGGTCTCGACGACATCGGCTATCTGCTGGCTCACCGCCACGAGATAGAGGCCTATGAACGACAAAACAATAAATAATCCGACTCCCACAATGAAACTCAAGATAGCAGTGCTGCCCGGCGATGGTATCGGGCCCGAGATCTCCCGCCAGGGTGTTGACGTCCTCAGCGCCGTATGCTGCAAATTCGGCCATGATGTAGAGTATACCTACGCCCTCTGCGGAGCTGCCGCCATAGACGACTGCGGCGATCCCTTCCCCGAATCCACATTCCGCGTATGCACAGATGCCGATGCCGTGCTCTTCTCGGCCGTAGGCGATCCCAAATACGACAACAATCCAGCCGCCAAGGTACGCCCCGAGCAGGGTCTCCTGGCCATGCGCAAGCGTCTGGGCCTCTATGCCAATATCCGCCCGGTGCAGACATTCAGCTGTCTGGTACACAACTCTCCCCTCAAGCCCGAGCTTGTCGAGAACGCCGATTTCGTGTGCATCCGCGAGCTCACCGGTGGCATGTATTTCGGTGAGAAACACGAAGAGGAAGACATGGCCTACGACACCAACAGATACACACGCCGCGAGGTGGAGCGCATACTGCTCACGGCCTACGGCTACGCACGCCGCCGCCGCAAGCATCTCACCGTGGTAGACAAGGCCAACGTGCTGGCCTCCAGTAGGCTATGGCGTCGCATAGCCCAGGAGATGGCTCCGCAGTTTCCTGATGTCGTCACCGACTACATGTATGTCGACAATGCCGCCATGCGCATGATCCAGGAGCCGGCGTTCTTTGATGTCATGGTCACCGAGAATACCTTCGGCGATATCCTCACCGACGAGGGCAGCGTGATCAGCGGCTCGATGGGTCTGCTGCCATCGGCATCCACAGGAGAGAGCTCACCCGTATTCGAGCCCATCCACGGCTCATGGCCACAGGCCGCCGGCAAAAACATAGCCAATCCCCTGGCACAGATACTCTCGGTGGCAATGCTCCTTGAGTACTTCGGTCTGGCCGACGAGGGGCGCCTGGTGAGGGAGGCCGTGGACGCGTCGCTCGCAGCCGATGTGCGCACTCCTGACATCCAGGTAGAGGGTGCCCCCGCCTATGGCACAGCCGAGGTAGGCGCATGGATCGTCGACTACATCACCCGCTCCTGACAGCTCTCACTCTTACACGACGGCTCCTAATTTTTAGCAAAAAATTTTGCAGAACACAAAATAAAATTTAATTTTGCAAAAAAATTTGCTAACATGGCATTTGACTACGAGGCTGCCTTCACGAGGATAATCAACAAGGCCCGCATCATCCAACAGCGCTATCTCAAGATGCTTGACGAGCGCAAGAACGCCCTCGAAGCGATGCAGGACCTCAGGGCTCAGCTCGCCGAGAAAGACCGCATCATCGAACAGCTGCAGATCAGGCTCGAATACATGCAGGTGGCATCCACCATAGCCCCTACACGCGAACAGCTCGACAAGTCGAAGACCATGATATCAGATTTGGTGCGGGAGATCGACCGCTGTATCTCCGAGCTTTCGGACTGATACTTAAGTCTTAGATGAAGGAAACAAAACATATCACTATACAGATAGCCGGTCTTAGGACCTTCGGCCTCGACATCAGCCCCGACAACGAGGAAAAGATGAGACAGGTCGAGAGGCAGGTCAACAAAATATGGGCGGAATGGTGTGAGGACTTCCCTTACAAATCCCCTCAGGATATCCTGGCTATGGTAACTTTTCAGTTTGCCCGATATTACTACGGGTTACTCGACAAAGTCAATGACAGCGAGGCAAAAGTGACCGAGTTTGAGAAAATGCTCGATGACATCCTCCTCGATATCAAGTGACACCTCATT
Source organism: uncultured Bacteroides sp. (assembly GCA_964495725.1). Taxonomy (GTDB): domain Bacteria; phylum Bacteroidota; class Bacteroidia; order Bacteroidales; family Muribaculaceae; genus CAG-873. The sequence continues at coordinate 1,592 of CAZBWZ010000170.1, read as the reverse complement.
ACCTGAATTGAGACTTTACGTGACACCTCCGGCACGCGCAGCTGCAAGCCACGCGCCGGGGCTTGTCGTGCATATCCCTGTTGCCGGTGCAGACATAGCCGCGATAATTCTTTTATCCCTAAATATATACATAATGATAATGTACGCAATAGTAATATCCGCTCTCATCGGAGCCGCCATAGCAGCCCTGATCACCGTGATGACACAGCGCTCGATGGCACACTCTCGTGCCAAGCTGATTATCGAAGATGCCCAGCGTGAAGCCGAGGACCTCAAGAAAGGCAAAGTGCTGGAAGGCCGCGAGGAAGCACTCAAAATCACATCCGATGCCGAGAAGACAGCCAACCAGAAGTTGTCCAAGATACAGTCGACAGAGGCACGCCTCAAGCAACGCGAGCTACAGCTCAACCAGCAGCAGGGCGAAAACCAGCGCGCACGCAACGAGATCGAATCGATGCGCAACAAGCTCTCCGAGCAGAAGGCCGCACTCGAAAACCGCAACGCCGAAATCGAGCGCCTGCACACACAGGCACGCGAGGAGCTCGAACACATCTCCGGCCTATCGTCTGAAGAAGCCAAGGAGAAGCTCATCTCATCGCTCAAGGACGAGGCCAAGACCGCTGCCGCATCATACATCAACGACATAATGGATGATGCAAAGATGACCGCCAACAAAGAGGCCAAGCGCATCGTGGTGCAGAGCATACAGCGTGTCGCCACCGAGACCGCCATCGAAAACTCAGTCACCGTATTCCACATCGACAGCGATGAGATCAAAGGCCGCATAATCGGCCGCGAGGGCCGCAACATACGCGCCCTGGAGGCAGCCACAGGCATTGAGATCATCGTAGACGACACCCCTGAGGCAATCGTACTCTCCGGATTCGACCCCGTGCGCCGCGAAATCGCACGTCTGGCCCTGCACCAGCTCGTGGCCGACGGCCGTATACACCCCGCCCGCATCGAAGAGGTGGTGGCCAAGGTAAGGAAACAGGTCGAGGAGGAAATCATCGAGACCGGCAAGCGCACCACGATCGACCTGGGTATCCATGGTCTCCACCCCGAGCTCATACGCATGGTGGGAAAGATGAAATATCGCTCAAGCTACGGACAAAACCTGCTGCAACACTCACGCGAAACAGCCAACCTCTGCGCCATAATGGCCTCTGAATTAGGACTAAATCCCAAGAAAGCACGCCGCGCCGGCCTACTCCACGACATCGGCAAGGTGCCCGATGAGGAGCCCGAGCTGCCGCACGCGATCCTCGGCATGAAGCTCGCTGAGAAATACAAGGAGAAACCCGAGATATGCAACGCCATAGGTGCCCACCATGATGAGGTGGAGCAGACATCGCTGCTGGCCCCGATCGTGCAGGTATGCGACGCCATATCGGGCGCTCGCCCGGGCGCTCGCCGCGAGATCGTGGAGGCATATATCAAGCGCCTCAATGATCTGGAGCAGCTCGCCTCGTCATATCCCGGTGTGGTGAAGGCCTACGCAATCCAGGCCGGTCGCGAACTGCGTGTGATCGTCGGCGCCGACAAGATCGACGATGCAGAGACAGAAAAGCTATCAAACGAAATAGCCAAGC
>CAZBWZ010000169.1:0-4172 GCA_964495725.1 uncultured Bacteroides sp. | reverse complement strand
GACATACGCTATCACTTCGGCGACAAGATAGCTCAGCTCGTGGCCGGCCTCACCAAAATCTCAGGCGGCATATTCGGCGACAAAGCCTCGCTGCAGGCCGAGAACTTCCGTAAGCTGCTGCTCACCATGAGCGAGGATATACGCGTGGTGCTGATCAAGATGGCCGATCGCCTGCACAACATGCGCACCTTGGGCTCGATGGCACCCAACAAGCAATACAAGATCGCCGGCGAGACATTATATATATATGCTCCGCTGGCCCATCGTCTCGGCCTCTTCGCCATAAAGACCGAGCTCGAGGACCTCGCCTTCAAATACGAGCATCCGCAGGCCTATGAGGAGATTTCACGCAAGATCCAGGCATCTCAGGGCCACCGCACCGAGGTATACACCGACTTCGCGGGCCCGATCCTCGCCAAACTCGACGGGATGGGCCTGAAATACGAGGCCAAAGACCGCCTGAAATCAGTATATTCCATCTGGAAGAAGATGGAGAAGAAACACATACCCTTTGAGGAAGTATACGACCTGTATGCCATGCGCATAGTATTCGACTGCGACGATCCCTCGAAGGAGAAGCAGCTGTGCTGGGCGATATACAGCATCATCACCGACCTATACAAGCTGCATCCCGAGCGCACGCGCGACTGGGTGTCGGTGCCCAAGGCCAACGGCTATCAGGCGCTGCATCTCACGGTGATGGGGCCCGACGGCAACTGGGTGGAGGTGCAGATACGCTCGCGCCAGATGGACGAGATCGCCGAGAAAGGCTTTGCCGCCCACTGGAAGTACAAGATCGGCGAGGGCGACGAGGAGTCGGAGCTCACCGTGTGGCTGCGCACCATCAAGGACATCCTCGAAGACCCCTCGCCGTCGGCAATCGACTTTCTCGACACCCTCAAGCTCAACCTCTTCTCATCCGAGATAGTGGTGTTCACACCGGCGGGCGAGCTGGTGACACTGCCATCCGGAGCCACCGTGCTCGATATGGCCTTCACGCTGCACTCAGAGTTGGGCAGCCACTGCATAGCCGGCAAGGTCAATCACAAGCTCGTGCCGCTGGGCAGCGTGCTCAACAGCGGCGACCAGGTGGAGGTGCTGACATCGCAGTCGCAGACACCCAAGCCCGAGTGGGAGGCCTTCATGGCCACGGCCAAGGCCAAGACACGCCTGCGCAAGGCCCTGATGAAGACACGCCAGCCTAAAATCGCCCGCGGCAAGGAGATACTCGACAAGTTCTTTGAAGAAAACAAGATAGAAAACAACAACTACGTTGTGACCAAGCTGCTGGGCCTATTCCATGTCGGGAATCTCGACGAGCTCTACCTGCAGCTCGGCAGCGATGAGATAATACTCAGCGACTACGTGCTCAAGACCCTGAAGAAACGCTCTGACAAGGGAGCCCCCGCATCGTTCATCAAGAAAATACTGGGCATAGGCAAGACATCGTCACCGGCCCGTGCTGATGCCGACGATGCGGGCAGGCGCGCACCCGTCGACCGCAAGGCTACCTACGTGCTGCACTATGACGAGCATGGCGAGTCAAACTTCTTGTTCGCCGAATGTTGCCATCCGATACCCGGCGACGAGGTGCTCGGCTTCGTCGACGAAAACAACAACGTGGTGGTACACTCGCTCACATGTCCGCGGGCGATGGCCCTTAAGGCCGGCTACGGCCCCAATATCGTGTCCACGCGGTGGGAGACCGTCAACGGCCGCTTTCTCGCCCATGTGCATATCGAGGGTATCGACCGCCACGGCATACTCACCGAGCTCACCCAGATGATCTCCAACCATCTCAACATGGACATACGCAAGCTCGACATCGCCGCCGACAACGAGGTGTTCGGCTGCGATCTGTGGGTGAGGGTGCAGTCGGCGCAGGTGGTGGAGGATCTGTGCTCAAAGATTAAGAAAATCGACGGCGTGAAGAGCGCTGCCAGAATACAGCAATGATACGTCATGACTACTAACCGCAAGACCTTACTTTACAACATCCTCGTCGCGGTGATCGCTATGGTCGCCATCGTATACATATTCCCCAGGTCAGAGGCCAGCCAGTATAAATACGAGAAAGGGAGGCCCTGGAACTATGCCAAGCTCATAGCGCCCTTCGACATACCCATCCGTCCCGACTCAGATATGATAATCAAGGTGCGCGACTCGCTCGACAGCCATTTCGTGCCCGTGTACAGGCGCAATGCCCGTGTCGGCGACTCAGTCATCACCCTCACGATGCAGAGATGGAAGACGATGGCGGATTCGGCCCAGCCGTCGGAGCGCGAGCAGAAGCTGAGACGCAACACCATAGCCTACCTGAAAAACAGCTACACACGCGACATACTTGACAGCGACAACGGCAAGATGGTGGAGAGCGGACAGCTGCCCGTCATCAAGATCATGGAGAACAACACGGTGAAGCAATTTCCCACCGCCGGCATGGCCAGTGTCGACGACATTTACCGTGGCCTTCTCGCCTCATACGGCGACTCGTCGGCCCTGAGATGGGCACAGGCCAACCGGATATACGACAACCTGCTGCCCACGCTCACCTATGACGAGGAGTCGTCGAGACGCCTGTACAACAACGAGCTCTACCGGTTTACCGCGATCAGGGGCGTGATACAGCAGGGACAGACCATAATCGACAAGGGCACGATAATCACCGCCCAGGATTACACCAACCTGCGCACCTACGAGGAGCTGCTCGAGGTGCAGTCTACGGGCAACACGCAGAGCGACATGATGATATGGATCGGCCAGGTGCTGTATGTGTCGCTGGTGCTGGCGCTGCTGATGATCTACCTGCATTACAGCGCGCCCAAGGTGTGGGGCCGCAGATCCTCCATGCTCTTCATCTGTCTGCTGGTGGTGGTGTTCTTCGCGTTGGGTGTCGCCGGCGACCACTTCACCTCCAACGGCATCTACATGGTGCCGTTCGCGATAGTGCCTGTGTTGCTGATCGTATTTTTTGACGCGCCGGTGGCCATCTACACCTCGCTGTCGCTCATCATGCTGTGTGCGGCCATCGTGACATTCCCTCTCGAATTCGTCATGGTTGAGCTCCCGGCCTGCATAGTGGCCGTATTCTCGCTCAAGGGGCTTGACAAGCGCTCGCAGCTGTTGCGCACGTCGCTCTTCGTGGCCCTGGCCTATCTGGTGTCATACGTGGCTGTGGAGATGCTGATGAACGGGTCGCTCAAAGACATATCGACACGCATGATAAGCTATCTGATGGTATCGGCCCTGTTCTCATCGGTGGCCTATATCCTGATGGTGGTGATAGAGCGTGCCTTCGGGTTTGTGTCCACCGTCACCCTCATCGAGCTCTGCGATGTCAATATGCCGCTGTTGCGCAAGCTCTCAGAGCAGTGTCCCGGCACATTCCAGCACTCCATGGCAGTGAGCACGCTCGCCGCAGACGCCGCCATGAAGATCGGAGCCAACGAGCAGCTGGTGAGGGCCGGCGCGCTCTACCACGATATCGGCAAGCTGTCAAATCCGAATTTCTTCACGGAGAACCAGCGAGGTGTCAATCCTCACGACGCGCTGCCCCCCGAGCGTAGCGCCGAGATAATAATACAGCATGTCACCGACGGCGAGAAACGCGCCGTGAAGGCCGGTCTGCCGCAGATCATCATCGACTTCATACGCGAGCATCACGGCCGGGGCACAGCCAAATACTTCTATTACACCTACTGCAACGCCCACCCCAATGAAGAGGTGGATGCGGCTCCGTTCACCTATCCCGGCCCGAATCCTCACTCGCGCGAGACATCGCTGCTGATGATGGCCGACTCGGTGGAGGCCGCGTCGCGCTCGCTCAAGGAGCACACCCCCAAGGCCATAGCCGAGCTGGTGAACAGGATCATCGACTCACAGATAGCCGACGGGCTGCATAACGATTCCTCACTGTCGTTTCGCGATGTGGAGCTGATAAAGAAGGAATTCGTAAAACGCCTCACCACTATCTACCACTCGCGCATACAGTATCCAGACCAACCGTCAAACACCGAACCTAAACCCGCCGAACCTAAACCCGCCGAAGAAAAATGACAGACCGGCCCCAACGAAATAAAAAGTGCCGCCCATGACGCTATAGGGAGCTCTACACGCAAACTCACATAAAAACCACAAAATCCTTTGCGAGGCCATGGCCTCGGTTTTTGCGC
>CAZBWZ010000168.1:0-4176 GCA_964495725.1 uncultured Bacteroides sp. | reverse complement strand
CGTTGGTCCGGTCAAGCGGTGTACCTGTGGGCAGATATATCTCCACCGCAAACTGATTGCGCTCGGCAATAGGCATCAGCTGCATCGGACGCTCCATCAGCATCCAGCCTCCACCCACTGTAAGCACGGCGGCAAGAAAAAGCACTGCCCACGGATGATTGAAGCATACGGCTATGATCTTGTCGTAAGCGGTCTGCATCAGGCGGAGCAATGAGAAATGCTTCTTGGCTGTAGCTGAGGCACCGTCGTATGAGGCTACCTTGGCTGGCTTGATGAATCTATACTGCAGGAAAGGCACAAGCAATTCCGCAATCAGCAACGATCCCATAAGGATAAGGGAAATAGCCCATGGAAAATCCGTCAGGAAATCACGGAACATACCCGTCATCGTGAACAGGAAAGGAAAGAATGTGATGGAGATAGCGAGGGTAGCCGAGAAGATGGATTTCAAAAACTCTGATGCAGAACGTATGGTGGCTTCCTTGCGGTCCATACCTTCACCTATCAGATCCACGTAATCGTCTATGATCACCACTGAATTGTCAACTATCATACCCAACGATACGATAAGGCATGCAAATGTTACGGTATTGAGCTCTATACCGAACACATAAAACAAGCCGAGCGATATAAAGATAGTGACCGGAATGGTAGCCGCCGCAATAAGCGCCACCCTCATCGGCAGAAGCAACACGATTACAACAATCACAGCGAGCACGGCTATCAGCAATTCTCGCAGAAACTCGATGACACTGCTGTTGACTACATCCGGCTGATTGGTGATACGGAAGAGTGTCACGTCCTCGGGTATCTCCTCCCGGAACTCATCGAGCTGTCGCTCTACCAGCTCGCCCATCTTCACTATATTGTTACCGCTCTTCATCTCCACAGACAGCAGGATACACTTGCGGTCGTTGTTGGTGATGAATGATGTAGGCCTGGGATACTCCCTCTTCACCTCTGCTATATCCTTGAGTCTCACCACCTCGCCTGTGGGAGTGGACATCACTATCTGGTTGGCCACGTCTGCCACCGAATTAAGGGGATTGTCGATGTATATCGGAGAAGTATAGGAATCCGATCGCAATTCTCCACCGGTGGTCTGGAATCCTTTTGAAAAGAGAGTTGCCGCCAAAGTCTTTTCTGAGACCCCGTAATGTGACAGTCTCTCCGGATCTACAGTGATGGATATCTGCTCATTCTGCTTGCCGTAGACGTTCATGGTGCCCACACTCTCTACTGTGCGCAACCGGTCCTGGAGTGCGTCCATGTAAGTGCCGAGCTCGCGATATGTCTTGTCCTCGCTCTCCATCGTGATCAGCAGAGCCGAGGTATCCCCGAAATTTGAGATTACCTCTACTGCAAGCACTCCGGGCGGAAGCTGTGTCTTGACATTGCTCATCTCGCGGCTGAAGGTGTTCCAGAATGAATCGGTGTCGGTGATCTTGTCATCAAGCTCCACGTAGATCATCACCATACCGTTGGTGGCGTTGGATGTGGTCTTGACTTTATTTACCTCCTTGAAGCTGAAGATGTAGTTCTCCAAAGGCCGCATCACCTGCTGCTCCATTTCAAGAGATGAGGCACCTGGATATACAGCTACCACCACACCCTCACGGATGGTGAAGTTGGGAAACTCATTCTTATTCATGGTCTGGAGTGCGTATACACCGAAGATAACCAATACGCATACCATCAGCACCACTACATTGGCGTATTTCACACCCCATACTACGAGAGGTGAGTTTTTGACAGGAGGCAGTTTTGACAATAGCCCTCCCTGCTGATTATTATTTGAATCCATGGTACATTATCATTTAATGGATTCAACCTTAGTATTTTGCGAAACCTTATCCGTGCCGGCTACTATCACTTTGTCGCCGTTATTGAGGCCGGATGTTATCATTACTCCGTCAGGCAGCATTTCCCCGACGGTGACAGGGCGTTTACGCGCTACACCGGCAGAATCAAGCCACACGAAATTTGAATTGTCGGCAGACAGTAGCACACTGCAAACCGGCAGGATGACCCCGCTCACATTTGATGCCTGATCAAGCGTGACATCGCATATCATACCGGGCAGGAGTCTCCCCCCGGAGTTGTCGACCTTGAACTTGGCTACGTAACTGCGTGACAATGGATTGGCCACGACTGCCTTTTCCACGAGTACACCCTGATAGGTATCTGCGCCGGCCCTGATCGTGGCTGTAGTGCCCTCAGGGGTGGACGTGATTTCATTTTCCGGCATGGATATACACACTTTCACTGTCTGTATGCTCACAATCTTCACCACCGGTATCCCCGGGGCTACCGTCTGTCCTACAGAAGCCGCCTTCTCTGATACCACACCTGACACCGGAGCGTAAAGCTTTGCATCATCGAGTGCGATACGGGCAATCTTGGCTGCGCTTTCAGCCTGACGGAGCTTGCTCTCCACATCCACCCACTTTATATCGGGCAGCGAGTTGGAATCGTGGAGTATTTTCATCCTGTTGTAGGCATCACGGGCCTGATCGAGTGTTGATTGTGCAATCTCGTAGGCATTGCGCAGGGTGCCGTCGTCGAGTGTGCCTATAAGCTGACCTTTACTCACACGATCGCCCTCGGAAACCGGCAGAGTCCTGATGGTGCCGGCAGTTGAGAAGCTTACCAGTGTAGCGCTGCTTTCTTCGACAGTGCCGGAGTAAGGACTTGCCACATCGATACCATTGTCGCTGACCGTCACGGTCTTTACTCTTACCGGAGGTATGGTCTTTTCTTTCTCCTTTGTATCATGTCCGCAAGCAGACATGGCACCCAATATAATTGTCAGGCACAATACCCGACATGCCGATTTGTAGCTCATATCTAATTTATGATTTTAATGTTGTCAAGAGTGTATTGATGTGATGATTGAGTATGGTAGCGATACCATATATCCGGATCATGCCGTAACAATAAGATCTTACGACCTCTATCTCTCATTTACGGATGATTATGATTCAGTGTGCAAAATTAGCGCTCCGGACAATTGCCATAAATGTCAAGAATACAGATAGAATTGTCAGATGGTTTGATTTTGGGATTAAATGGTTGTAAAGTCCGTGGAATTATGTTTAATTTGTATCCTGACAATACCGAAGATGCTGCCCCCTATCAAAATATCCACCGTTAGTCTTGAGCCTTGTGTCTCAGACGGCCATATATTTGATCTTTCCGACAGATGTGCATTCGCGATATGCACCAAGGGTGCGATAGTGATAAAGATTCTCACTGAGCATTACCACGTGTCGGCACGCTGTATGTGGGCATGCTTGCCTTTTATAAATATTCAGGTGGTGAGGGTGATTGAGCCTTGTGAAATCATCTTCGGATCCGTATTATTAAAAGATGTGCCGAGGATGATCAACAGATGGGTGAATATTCACAATCTCAGCTCAATTCAAAGTCATCCACTGGTAGAGTTACCCGACACCCAATTCTGTAAGCTGATTTCATCAGTCAATGAGTACATAAATAGCAATGATGTATTCTCCCAGGCTGATTATACCGATAGCAGTACACAGATTCAGCAAGATATCGTCCACCTGCAAGGGAGCCTGATAGTGGCGAGAGTACTGGATGCCTTTCTGACAAACATTTCTCTGGAGCCCCATGGACTTTCTCCGCGTGATCTGGAATTCCAACAGTTCATGCTGTCGCTTTATGCCAATTTCAGAGAGCACCGTGATGTTAAGTTTTATGCCATGCGCTCAAGTGTCAGCGGGAAATATTTCTCTACCCTGGTCAGGACGCTGTCCGGCGCAAGTCCGTCGGAGTGGATTGAGACTGTGGTGGCCGGAGAGGCAAAGACGTTGCTCAGGGACAGCCAACGCTCGATAAAGGAAATTGCTTCGGCCCTGAATTTTCCGGATGCGCCATCTTTCACCAAATACTTTCAGCGGGTCACCGGAATGACCCCCAAAGCCTATCGGAAATTGATTTGACCGTATACCCCCGGATGATTTTTATGCAATCCCTCTAAATTTTGTGTACACAATTCAGAATCAAGCATTGAATCCATCCGATAAAACCAGCTGAGCATCAGCGTGGATACTGTTATCAAAAAGTGGCAACCAGATTTCCTCTTTTTTTTCAACTTTGAACAAATTTATTTATGATTTTCTGTATCTTTATTGACGAATATTGGAAATATCC
>CAZBWZ010000167.1:0-4237 GCA_964495725.1 uncultured Bacteroides sp. | reverse complement strand
TTATAAAAGACAAAGCCTCATAAACCTGATACCAATGACTAAAGAAAAAGAATCACTGCTAATCTACAAGGGTGTCAATTACCTGGTGCCATTTCTGCTCATCACTCTGTGCTTCCCGCTGTGGGGATTCGCCAACGACATCACCAACCCCATGGTCAAGGCCTTCTCCAAGATATTCCGCATGAGCGTCACCGACGGTACCCTAATACAGGTAGCATTCTATGGAGGCTACTTCGCCATGGCCTTCCCGGCTGCGATCTTTATCCGCCGCTTCACCTACAAAGCCGGTGTGCTCACCGGTCTCGGCCTCTATGCCATCGGAGCCTTCATGTTTTATCCGGCCATGCTCACCGGCAACTACTATCCTTTCCTGATAGCATACTTCATACTCACCTGCGGTCTGTCGTTTCTTGAGACAAGCTGCAATCCTTATATCCTGGCGATGGGCTCGGAGAAGACATCGGTGCAGCGTCTCAACCTTGCCCAGGCCTTCAACCCCATAGGCTCGCTCGCCGGCATGTGGGTGGCCATGAATTTCATTCAGGCTCGGCTCAACCCGCTCGATACCGCCCAGCGCGCCGACCTCTCCGATGCCGAATTCGCCGCCGTGCGTGATGCCGACCTGTCGGTGCTCATCACCCCCTATCTGTATATCGGCCTGGTGGTGATACTCATGTTTATCGTTATCAAATTCGTGAAGATGCCTGTCAAAGGCGACGACGAGCATGATATCCATTTCGGCCGCAGTCTGCGCCGCATCATCTCGATACCGCGCTATCGCGAGGGGGTGATCGCACAATTCTTCTACGTAGGCGCACAGATCATGTGCTGGACATTCATCATCCAGTATGGCACACGTGTATTCATGAACGAAGGCATGCCCGAAAAAGATGCCGAGGTGCTGTCACAGCAATACAACATCGTGGCCATGGCTCTCGCCTGCTGCAACCGCTTTATCTTCACATACCTGCTGCGCTATATCAACCCGGGCCGACTGCTCGCCATCCTCGCCGCTTGCGCCGTAGCCCTCTGCGCCGGCACAATCTTCATCGACGGCCGCGTGGGCCTTTACTGCCTGGTAGGCATTTCGGCATGTATGTCGATCATGTTCCCCACCATCTACGGTATCGCGCTTGAGGGTCTGGGCGATGACGCCAAGTTCGGAGCCGCCGGTCTCATCATGGCCATCCTCGGCGGCTCGGTGCTCCCCCCTCTTCAGGCTCGCATCATCGATTGCGGCAGCATAGCCGGCTTCCCCGCTGTCAACCTTTCGTTTATCCTGCCCCTCATCTGCTTCGTGGTCATCATAATATACGGTGTGCGATGCATCCGCAGATAAAAATTTAATTTCTGAATCAAACAAAACAATACGATAATGCAATACAGAGAAATTGGCAAAACCGGCATGAAGGTGGCTCCGCTCGCGTTCGGGGCCTCGTCGCTCGGAGGCGTATTCCATGACCTGAAGGAAGAGCGGGGCATTGACGCTGTGATCACCGCCGTGGAGAATGGCATCAACCTCATCGATGTCTCACCCTACTACGGCCACTACAAGGCCGAGACCGTGCTCGGTAAAGCCCTCAAACTCATCGACCGCGACAAATACTACCTCTCTACAAAGGTAGGCCGTTACGGCAAGGATGGCAAGAACACTTGGGACTATTCGGGCCGTCGCGCCCAGGAGAGCGTGTATGCGAGCATGGAGCGCCTCAATGTAGACCATATCGACCTTATCAACGTGCATGATATCGAATTCGCCGACCTTGAGCAGGTCATCGGTGAGACTCTGCCCGCCCTGGTGGAGCTGCGCGACAAAGGGGTGGTAAGCCACGTGGGTATCACCAACCTCACGCTGCGCCACTTCAAATACGTCATCGACCGAGTGCCTGCCGGCACCGTGGAGAGCGTCCTCTCATTCTGCCACTACACCCTCAACGATGACTCGCTGGCTGATTATCTCCGCTATTTCGAAGACCGCAATATCGGTGTGATCAATGCTTCGCCCTACTCTATGGGCCTGCTCACACGCCGTGGCGTGCCCGACTGGCATCCGGCCCCAGCCGCGCTAATCCGTCTGGCCCGCAAGGCCTCGGAATTCTGTGACAGCAATGGTGTGCCCATCGAAAAACTCGCCGTGCAATTTTCTGTATCTAATCCCCGCATAGCGTCCACCCTCTTCAGCACCACCAATCCAGACAATGTGCTCAAGACCATCGAATACGCTACATCGCCCATCGACTGGGATCTGATCTCCGCTGTGCGCAAGATCTTTGAGCCGGGCTACCGTGACACATGGGTCAACTCCTGATCACCGGCCCATACCTCTCACTTACCTCATACTTTATAACTTTGACTTCTGACTTACATTATAACTTATGAAAACATTCCAGATCACAGCTCCCGGCGCTACCACCGTGGCTGATATTGAAAAGCCCGTGGCAGGCCCGGGTCAGGTTCTGCTCAAAATCGGATACGTGGGATTCTGCGGATCCGACCTCAATACATTCCGCGGACTCAACCCGCTGGTAAAAATGCCGATTATCCCCGGTCATGAAATCGGTGCCACCGTGGCCGAGGTAGGCGCCGACGTGCCCGATACAATCAAGCCCGGCATGCACGCCACTGTCAATCCCTATACGGCCTGCGGACACTGCCCGGCATGCGACAACATGCGTCCCAACGCGTGTGAGCACAACGAGACATTAGGTGTGCAGCGCGATGGCGCCATGACCGAGTATATCGTGGTGCCCTGGCAGAAGGTAATCGTAGACGACACCCTCTCAGTAAGGGATCTGGCGCTTGTCGAGCCCATGAGCGTAGGCTTCCACGCCGTCAACCGTGGCGCTGTCACCGACAATGACACCGTGATGGTGATCGGCTGTGGTATGATCGGCGTCGGAGCTATCGTACGCGCCGCACTGCGCGGAGCCAACGTGGTGGCGGTGGACGTGGATGACGAGAAGCTCGCTCTCGCACGTCGCCTCGGTGCCTCCCACACCATCAACTCAATCAAGGAAGATGTACATGCTCGCGTAGCCGAGATCACATCTGGCCGTGGCTGCGACGTGATAATCGAGGCGGTAGGTCGCCCCGAGACCTACAACACCGCTATCTCCGAGGCCGCATTCACAGGTCGCGTAGTGTATATCGGGTATGCCAAGGATCGCGTAAGTTTCGACACATCCTACTTCGTGAAAAAAGAGCTCGACATACGCGGCTCACGCAATGCGATGCCCTCCGACTTCAAGGCCGTGATCAAATATCTCAAACGCGGCACATGTCCGGTCGACGAGCTCATATCCGCTATCGCCACACCCGAGACAGCCGACAAAGCTCTCGCCGACTGGAACGCCGCTCCGGGCAAAGTATTCAGAATCCTCGTTGAATTCTGATCTCATCCCCCTACTGACTAACATTAAATATCTATGCTAATAATCGACGCACACACCCATCTGTGGTTGCGACAGGATACCATGGTCGAGGGTAAACGTATTCTTACCCTCGACCGCGGCCGCTCCGAGTTTATGGGCGAGGTGGTGCAGATGCTGCCGCCGTTCATGACCGATGGAGTGAACTCGGCCGAACGTCTGCTCGCCAATATGGACTACGCCCAGGTAGCCGCCGCCGTGGTCACCCAGGAGTTTATCGACGGCAATCAGAACGAATACCTCGACGAGGTGCAGCACGACTTTCCACGCCGTCTGCTGTGCTGCGGACTTCTCGACATGCGCCGCCGCAGCTTCCGCTCGCAGGCCGAGGACATGATATCATCCGGCTTCAAGGCCATAAAGATACCGGCCAACCGTCTGCTCACCGACACACTTAACATCCCGCTCAATACACCTCAGGCTATGGAAGTGTTCAAGCTGATGGAATCCAAGGGCACCATCCTGTCAATCGACCTGGCCGACGGCGACCTGCACGTTGGGCAGATGAAGGAGGTGATCGCCGAGTGTCCCGATCTCAAGATCGCCATAGGCCACTTCGGCATGGTGACACGTCCCGGCTGGCTCGAACAGATACGTCTGGCTCTCAACCCCAACGTATTCATCGAATCCGGAGGCATCACATGGCTCTTCAACGACGAGTTCTATCCGTTCACCGGCGCCGTCAAGGCCATCAAGGAGGCCGCCGACGAGGTAGGCATCAACAAACTGATGTGGGGCTCGGATTATCCCCGCACCATCGTGGCCATCACCTATAAGATGTCGTATGACTTCGTGCTCAAATCCGACAT
>CAZBWZ010000166.1:0-4246 GCA_964495725.1 uncultured Bacteroides sp. | reverse complement strand
TTAACATTTTATCTACTTATTTAATAACTCGAAATAAGTTTAAATCACTTCAACATATAATTGTTTAAATTTGCAAAGTTTTTCATGGTATTAGATTTAAGGTAGAAAGATTAGTCGTCGTGATGACGATTAATTTTTTTTTGTGCCTGCCTGAAATCCGGAGCTGAAGCTGCGGCCCGGTAAGAGAGGGGCGTGAACTGATGGGGGTGGTGGGGTGTTGTAGTGTATATTTCTAATTATTTAGTTTATGAAGAAGATGGTTGTGATTGGCGCGAGCAGCGGTATAGGCCGCCGTGTGGCGCTGGATTATGCTAAGCGCGGCTGGAGCGTGGCTATCGCCGCGCGCCGCGAGGATAAGCTTGCCGAGGTGGCGAGGGAGTGCCCTGGCCGTATAATGTATAAGGCGCTGGATGTGTGCAGTAATGATGCTGTGGTGAAATTCTATGATCTGATCGAGGCTAATAAGGGTATGGATGTGCTGTTGTTTGCTTCGGGCGTGGGTTTTGAGAATCCGTCTCTTAATGCGATGCTTGATAACCGGATTATGGATGTGAATGTGAGGGGGTTCACGCATATCGTGAATGCGGCTTACAAGTATTTCCGCGACCGCGCTGACGGTAGCCGAGGCCGGATCGCGGCGATCACGTCGGTGGCCGGCACCAAAGGGTTGGGTGTGGCGCCTGCGTATAGTGCGTCTAAGCGCTATCAGCAGATCTATCTGCAGGCGATCGATCAATTGGCGCATATACAGGGTGTGAAGGTGGGTGTGACGGATATCCGCCCCGGGTTTATCCGCACTGATTTGCTTGACCCGGATAAGGTGTATCCGCTGACGATGGCGCTGGATTATGCGGCGCCGCTGATCGAGCGGGCTATAGACCGTGACAAGCGGGTGGCTGTGATCGATTGCCGCTGGCGCATGGTGAATGCGCTGTGGCGCGCGGTGCCTGATTGCCTGTGGCCGTATATGGGCCGGATTTTAGGGAGCTGAACCTCCCCCGCACTCTCAAATATTATTAGGGTGGTTGCCGGATGGGGGCTTGGCTACGGACGGTAATAGAGCCTAAGCATATTTTTGGGGGCTTGAGCTTGATGGCGCCCTAAGGGAGAGGCTCGGCGGGCTCGGGCTCGGGGTCGGGGAGGGGCTCGGGGTCGGTGTCGGCGGCCTTCTTTTTGTGGAAGTCGAAGGTGTAGGTGATGTAGATGGAGCCGGTGATGCGGCCGTTGCGGCTGCCGTAGCCGGGTATGTACCAGGGGGAGCCGTAGGTGTGCTTGTTTTCGTGGAGGATGCCGTGAAAGCGCAGGAGCCAGCCGGCTGAGATGGGGCCGGAGAGCTTGACACGCAGGCCGGTGCAGAATTCAAACCATCCGACAAGGGCGTGCTGCGAGGGTATCGAGGGCCGGGCTACGTCTCCCCAGTAGGGTGATTCGATGGTGATGTCTTCGATTGAGTAGCTGAATGGCGAGATGCCGTAGCGAAGGCCTACTATGTATTGGTAGTCGGGGTTGCTGTTGTATAGGAAGTTGTAGTCGGCTCCGAGGCGCATGTACCACGACAGGGGCGTTTTGTATTTAAAGTTGTTGTCGGCGGGGGTGTCGGATGCTTGTCCGATGCCCATCTCGATTGTGGGGCGGTAGCGGTTGTGGAGGTTGATCTGTCCCTGGAAGTCGATGATGCCGTATTTCTGACCGAAGGCGCGCATGAGGGGATTCCATGCGTCGACCGATACTGACCATGATTGCAGCAGCGGGTATTGCATGGGTTTGCGTCGCACGATGATCATGGCTGAGTCGACCCATTCGCGGCCTGTGACGGTGTCGATGTATATTATGTTGCCGTTTTCGTCGTGGTAGTGCTGCATGGTGGCCCTCATACGTGCGTGTATGCGTGCGGTGTCGCCCTCGAATTCGTTGACGGCCTGTGTGGCTGTGGCGGGGGTGTTGACGGGTGTGATCTTGCGCTGGGCCAAGGCCGTCACGGGCCACAGCAGCGCGATGGCGAGCAGGGCCGCTATGCTGGTGATCGGTTTATTCTTCTTCTTCAGACTCGTCATTTGTGCGGAAGTATATCTTGATTCGTTGGATGTCGGTGTTGGTGACGAGCGAGTCGGTGATGATCACCGAGTCGATGAGGTGGGTGGTGTGCTCCATGCGGTGGATGCGGTAGTGGTATACGACTCCGCAGTCGTAGGAGGCGAAATAGGGGGTGGAGGAGTAGTCGAATGTGATGGTGTCGCAGAGGCCGTCGAGATAGCGGTAACGGTAGGCGAATTGCCATGATGTGGTGGTCTGGGTGGATCTCATGGGCAGGTATACGGTGGAGATCCTTTCTCCGGCGCTGATGAGCGGATCGGGGTCGAGGACCCCGATACCTGAGATCTCGAGAGAGTCGAGCGAGATGGCCTGGTCGCTGCTGTTGTAGAATCCGGCAAGGGGCAGCGAGCTGCGGTTTTCGAGGCAGCCGTCGCTGCTACATCCTGCGGCGGCGAGCATGAGCGGCAGCAGCAGGGCGATGTCAGATTTCGGTCTCGATCTCATAGCTGTTGCGGCGCGATGAATTGCGGGCTACCATCTCTCCTATGAATCCTGCCAGGAATAGCTGACAGCCTAATATTATCATTGTGAGTGAGATGTAGAAGTAGGGCGAAGATGTGACGAGGATGTAGCGGTTGCCGTGGTACATGTTGTAGAGCTTGAGGGCACCGACGGTGATGGCGGAGATCACTCCTATGATGAACATCAGGGAGCCGAGCAGGCCGAAGAAGTGCATGGGCTTCTTGCCGAATTTGCCTATGAACCATAGTGTGGCGAGGTCGAGGTAGCCGTTGACGAAGCGGTCGAGGCCGAATTTGGTGGTGCCGTATTTGCGCGCGCGGTGCTGCACCACTTTCTCTCCGATCTTGCTGAAGCCTGCGAGCTTGGCGAGATAGGGTATGTAGCGGTGCATGTCGGCTCCGAGCTCTATGTGCTTGACGACTTTGCTTTTGTAGGCTTTGAGGCCGCAGTTGAAGTCGTGGAGGTTGTGTATGCCCGAGACTTTGCGGGCGGTGGCGTTGAAGAGCTTTGTGGGTATGGTCTTGGAGAGCGGGTCGTAGCGTTTTTTCTTGTAGCCGGATACGAGGTCGTAGCCGTCTTGTGTGATCATGCGGTAGAGCTCGGGTATCTCGTCGGGGCTGTCCTGGAGGTCGGCGTCCATGGTGATGACGACATCGCCTCTGGTGCGGGCGAAGGCGGTGTTGAGGGCGGGCGATTTGCCGTAGTTGCGGCGGAAGCTGATGCCGTGGACACGCTCGGGGTCGGCGGCGTGGAGCTGCTCGATGACGCTCCATGAGCCGTCGGTGGAGCCGTCGTCGACGAAGATGACTTCGTAGTCAAAGTGGTTTTCTGCCATTACCCGGGCTATCCACTGGTGGAGCTCGGGCAGGGATTCTTCTTCGTTATATAGGGGGATGACTACTGAGATATCCATATTGGTAGTGGGATTGGGGGTTAGAGATAGTCTTTGTGCATTTTCCGCCTGGTGATGTATCTGATGATGAGGGCGAGCACCATGGAGAGCAGGGAGCCGGCGAAGGAGGTGAGCCACAGCATGAAGAATGACAGCTGTATGGGCGAGGGCACCTGGTGAGTTGCGATGAGTTGCTCGAGGGTGCGTGCCATGGCGTCGCCCTGGGCGGAGTGGAGCTGGCGGTAGAGGTCGATTAGGTTGCGGATCTGCTCGACGGTGAAGCCGGGCTGTATAAACCGCAGGAAGATATACATGACTATGGCGAGTGTGATGCTGCCGCAGATGAAGGTGACGATGCCGTCGAGCCATACGGCTGATACGGAGCGCATGTGGGTGTGGCGGTCGTGGTCTCTGACGAGCAGACGGTAGGCTACGAAGGGCACGGCTATCATCAGCAGGTCGCCGATGATGAGCAGCAGGGTGTTGTGCAGCCCCAACGACTGGGTGAGAAACATCACGGACAGGAGCGCACCGATGTAGACACCGTTGGTGGCGCCGAGGTGATAGACGGATTTTTGGGTGGGCTGGTCGGTGTTCATTGGGTGTTGTCTTTTTTGGTATGCAAAGGTAAGCAAAATATCGCGATTTCAAAAACAAATGCGGGTGATGGAGCTGAAGCTCCATCGCACTCTCAAATATTTTGAGGGTGGGGGCGTGGGTGATGGAGCTGAAGCTCCATGGCGCTCTCAAATATTTTGAGGGTGGGGGCGTGGGTGATGGAGCTGAAGCTCCATGGCG
>CAZBWZ010000165.1:0-4251 GCA_964495725.1 uncultured Bacteroides sp. | reverse complement strand
GCACGTCGTTCTCGCGGTAGAGCTCCACCATGCGCGCCGTGTCCGTCTGGTCGGCGATGTAATTCGTCAGCTCCTCGTCATCGCTCAGGTTGCGGTTGTAGCAGCGCACCCCGTGGAGCTCCACATCCGCCGCCTCGCTGTCGAAGGTGATGCCAGCCGGACGCGCCTGCAGGAAACTCGTCTCCGTGCTGTACTTGTCAGCCCCGCAGCGGTTGCCGTTGACATACAGGTGCATCACCGGGCGCTCGGCCACGCGGTCGATCACCAGCGCCACCTTCATCAGGTCGCCCTCCACGAAATTGGTGGACAGCTTCACCTCGCGCGTATGGGTCACCGACGGATCATCCTCGTCGGGATACTCCGTGGTCTCGCCCGTCAGATAGGCGATCTCGTCACCCTGTATGCGCAGGCCCTTGCCGCCGTCCATGCAGCTCACGATCGGGCGCGTGTAGTCGTTGATGCGGCTGACGCGCAGCGTCAGCTCTATCGTGCGCCCGTCGGCCTTGACACCCGTGGCCGATCCGTCCTCGGCGAAAGGCGCGAAATTCACCGTCGCCTTGGCCCCGTTGATCAGCCTCAGCGCGTTGTCCATCCATCCGCTCGATGTCCAGTCCACGCCCTCGAACGTGGTTGTCACATCCCCGTCGGTCCACTCCGCCCTTGTCTCCGCGGCCTCGCCGTTGCTGCGGCCGCGGGCCATCAGGCGGCACACACACCCGTAGCCGGCCTCACTGATACTGATCTCCCCCGCGGCCACACCCGCAGTCACTGTCACACTCGCGCCGCCGCAACTGATCGTTATACTGTGAGTCCCCGGCGACGTATAGCGCGTGCTGTAGCTTTGCGCCGTGCGCCCCGGAGTCACCGTCATCACCGTCACCCCATCCTCAGCTATCGTCGCCACAGGCCGCTCCGTCGAGCTGTCATACACCCCGTATACAATCTCCACCGGCTCAAAAGCCACCGCAGGCAACACAGGCCCGCCGCCCCCCTGATGGGGAGACGCAGTCACGATGTCGCCATCTGGATTGTCCACCATCACGGCCACAGCCCTCATGGCAGCTTCCCCTTCAGGGGCCTTCTTCAGCAGAGTGATATATATCGAATTGCTACGCAGCGTGCGGCCCCCCGCATCCATCGTGGCCACAAGCTGCGCCGAATGCATCCCCGCAGAGAGGGTGTCCATCGACACCATGAAGCGCTGTGTGGCCGGATTGGTAGCCGTCACCGTGTGGCTGTTATGCTCGACCCCGTCGATATACAGCGTCACCGTCTTCACGCCGCTGCCGCTCACGCGGTAGGGCACCTCGGCGGTCGAGTCATAGCCGCCCGCCGCCAGCATCGCCGTCAACGGAAAATCCGTGGTGAGCGACAGCGCCACCACCTTGACCTGGACATAGCGTTGCTTTGATTTCTGCACGCCTTCCTGATTCCTCCATGTGGCCTTGACATAGATATCGCAGGTGCCGGCGGTGAGGTACGGACCGAGATCATGGGAGTACGTACCAGCCGAAGCGCCGGAGCGCACATCATGATACAGGGTGACCGGACCGCAGGAGACCGTCACCTCCAGATCGGCCTTGATACCCGTGGAGATGCCCTTGTCATCACCAGACGAATACACGATGTCGAAATCATAACTGAGCCGGCAATCATCGCCAACCTTGATGATGTCGGCCGACACCGACGGTACGAGCTTGAGCGATGTGGCATCAGAACCGGTGCCACCACCGCCACCTCCAAGGCCGACGAGAAACTCGCAGGAGTCAACCTCCCGGCCCTGGCGGTTGAGCAGCCTTACAGTAGCGATGCCCGTGTCCTCATCCACCGAGCCGTCGATACCCGTGACATTATCCTTCGACACCTCATCTATGGCGAGAGCCACAGCCGAATTGGCCACCGGATTGCTGCTGGTCTTATCGAGAGACTCATCGACCACGACATCATTCACCTCGATGTCCACATTGCCGACCTCATCAGGTTCGACACCACGGCCATTGACAGAGATAGATCGGATGGAGCCGCCGTCGGCGCTGACAGCGACGAGATCACCCGCCTCATCGCTCCAGGCGTAGGCCTTCTCTCCGCAAAGGAAAATCTTATCCCTGCGGATCTGCGTGCGACTCTCGTTGTACATCTCCATCGGGTGAGCCTTGGATGACCAAGACACATAATAGTGAGAACCGTATTTCATGGTGAACACCTTGTGTGCCGACAGGTAGACAATCTTACCGATATCGACAGCCTGACCTCCGCCTATATTGACAGACCCATCACCCGGGCCCACCTCGAGAGATCCGCCGGAAATCACGCCGCCGATATTCGGGCCGGAAGATGCGCCCTGCTCCTCGATAGTAACCGGGCCATCGACGAATTCAGAAAAACGCGCGGTCGCGCCAATAAGTGCAGCTGTTGCGGCATCCTCATATCGATCGATAGCCACCTGTGCCGAAGCCGCAGCACTGTTTGCGGCAAAAGCCGCAGCCGAAGCCGCCTCTTGTGCAGAATTAGCCTGTTGCGCTGCGACATTTGCATTCCCGGCTGCAGTGTTGGCCACAACGGCGGCTTCCTCAGCCGGTTTACGGAGAAGGAATATGGGGACATCCACTACTTCGGTTCCCCGGATTGCAGGAAGCGAGTTTACCCCAATAAGTGAGGTAACTTGCGGCAGCTCATCAACACTGAGAGACTCGGCTTTGATTGCATTGAGAATTCGTTGTATCAACTCCTCGTCAGACATCGTAGTTGAAGACCCTGAGTTAATTGCATCCGCAATCTGAAGAATCTCTGCGTTGGTCATGTCCGCAGTCAGAGACTCAATCTGGTCGGGATTATTCCTTAAGGCAACCAGAGTCGTGTCGATTTGATTTTTTGAAAGTGCCATATTATTGGTTATTTGAAGTGTTTACTTGGATTCTGAATTGCTTGAAATTGATTTTCGTCATAAATGAAATATTATTAGGCTATTCCATATATAGTGCTTGCAGCATGACTCAAAACCATCCACTTACACTTTTGAAAGTCTGAATCATAAGACCAGCCGGGGGTACCTATAAGCTCTATGACTCCATTGACGAACTTTATGACCTTGGATTCTGCAAATGGATCTGAAGAATCTGCTGTTTCCGGTCTGATACCACCGATGGAGCTGCCATCTTCAGTATATATTGTAGCAAGTTCAAAATCCCTGGAATATGCCCGCATGTTTTCGCAAATTACCACACGGACCCCGATATAACTTTCGCTAACCGGTAAAACCAGCTCTGTATAGTTGCTTATATGAATATTCAAGTCGTTCTTGATTTTGTAACGAATGCCGGCATAAATGTTATGTTGTGCAGCTCCAAACTCTATTGCGTCACTTTCACCGATATTCTTGAACATAGTTTTTATATATCCTGCGAATGTGCCGCTTCGCGCTTCCATACTGCCATCCTCCAATATCTTGAAATTACCATTGGCTGTCACCAATCCCTCAAGCTGAATGCTGTCGGCTTTGATTTTTACCCCTTCCTGTCCGGCACCAACAAAAGCCTTGAGCTTTCCATTCTCATCAATGGCATACATCCCGGTCATTTGCGAGGTAGTCATTATGCCGGATTCCGCGAGAACCTTGCCGTCTTTGTCGAAATTTTGGGCAGCTATCTTTATGAGTTTTTCAGACTGCTCAAAGAGAGTGCGGTACTTATACGTCAGAGCCTCGACCTTATCGGTTGACATCACGAGCATATACAGGAAGATTTCCCCGGTAAAACTCAGCTTGAAGTCTCCGGTGCCGTTCCATAGTCCGTCACAAGTAAATTGCATATACCCGGAAGTCGCCTCAAGATCTTCTTCCACATGGAAGGAATCGTAGTTTTCAAACCCCGTCTTATCGACTCCTTCGAAACCGATTATCAGCTTACCAGGCTTGACACATCGATAGAAGAAACTTAGATAGACCGGAAGTGCTTCCTGCTTTCCATCGGCATTTATCTCGAATTTTGGTTTACTCCGGAGGTTGGCATTGGTCTGTGAGATGTACCTGTTGATAATACGGACCACCGTGCGACCGGCATCCTTTGTGACACCCGCGGAATTGCCCTTCTTTATGAGGGCCTTATTATTTATCCATAGCCATTTGTTGCCGACAAGAAAGAAGACTGCTTCATTCAAAGTATCCCATTTCTCCATGCCCGATGTGAAGTTAGGATTGCTCAGATAGCCTTTGTCTGCAATGAAATCATCTCGCACTGCATCGATCATGCTCTC
>CAZBWZ010000164.1:0-4303 GCA_964495725.1 uncultured Bacteroides sp. | reverse complement strand
GATGGTGGTGTCGGTGCCGTAGAGGTCGTTGTCGATGGTGCCGGGGAGGCCGATGCATGGGAAATTGAATTCGTTGGCGAAAATACGCGCACCCGTGAGGCTGCCGTCTCCGCCGATCACCACCAGCGCGTCTATCTCGTGGCGGCGCATGTTGTCGTAAGCGAGCTGGCGTCCCTCCGGAGTCTCGAATTCCTTGCAGCGTGCGGTCTTGAGTATCGTGCCGCCCTGCTGTATGATGTTAGACACATTCTGGGTCTTGAAATCCACTATCTCATCAGTGATGAGTCCGCGGTATCCGCGGTAGATGCCTTTCACCTTGAGACCGCCGTATATCGCCGAGCGGGTCACGGCGCGTATGGCGGCGTTCATGCCCGGAGCATCACCGCCTGAAGTGAGGATACCTACACATTTAATCTCTGCCATAATATTGAGTTTTATAAGTGTTTCTAAATAATATCATTATCGTAAGCCGCACCTTCTCAGTATCTGAATGTGGAGCCGCCCACAAATTCGCGCAGCAGCGATGTCGACGGTATGTTCTCGCTCTTTACGGGCACGAAATAGCTCAGAAACTTGAGCAGGCGGTAGGCCTCGCCGTATTCGGGCACGTTATGCGGCACTTTTTCGAGCACCTCCTGCGCGTAATTCTTTATCACGCTGATTTCAAACAGCAGCGAGGAGTTGAATGTGGCGTCGGCGTTCTCCTGATACGGGAAAATCCACTTTTCCTCTCCGCGTCTCACGCTGGCCCAGCGGCGCAGTGTGTCGAGCGCCGATGCACCGCGATATTTGGCATCGCGGATGATGCGGCGCAGCAGGCGCGTGTCGGTGGTGGGTATCCAGTTGTGGTCGTCGATCGAGAGGGTGGTGAGCGCTGATACGTACACCCTGAATTTCATCTGTTCGGGTACACGAGCGGTGAGCTCGGGGTTGAGACCGTGGATACCCTCGATCAGCAGCACCGAGCGATCGTCGAGCTTTATCTTGTTGCCCCTGTATTCGCGTGAGCCTGTGGCGAAGTTGTAAGTAGGCAGCTCTATCTCCTCGCCGCGCAGGATGGCGTTGAGGTCGCTGTTGAAGAGGTCGAGGTCGAGAGCGTGGATGTTTTCGTAGTCATAATCGCCGTCGGCGTCGCGAGGTGTGTTGTGACGGTCGACGAAATAGTCGTCGAGCGATATCATCTGTGGCTTGAGCAGGTTGGTCATGAGCTGTATGCCCAGACGCTTGGCCGTGGTGGTCTTGCCCGACGACGAGGGCCCTGCGATGAGCACGATGCGTGCGCCGCCGTCATCGTATCGGCGTGTGATTTCGTCGCTGATACGCGCTATATACTTGTCGTGCAGAGCCTCGGCCACATTGATCAGTGTCTCGCTGCGGCCCGCGAGCACCTCGGTGTTGAGGTCGCCCACGTTGCGTACGCCCAGCACCGAGTTGAAGCTGTTGTAGTCGGTGAAAGCCTTGTACATCTTTTCCTGCGCCACGTAAGAGGCCGGCCGTGAGGGGTCGGACGGGTCAAAGGCGTGGAGCAGAAAGCCGTCTTTGTAGGGCATGAGCGAGAATACGCTGACGTGTCCGGTAGAGGGTGCGAGCGTGCCGTTGTAGCTGTCGCACAGCCCGTCGAGCTTATAGTATACTGTGTAGAGCGTATTGGTTGTCTGGAGCAGGCGCACCTTGCTGTCGAGATGCTGATCGCGGAATATCTCTATAGCGTCGGATGTGAGCCTCTCCTTGAATCTTACCGGCATGTCGGCATCGATGATCGAGCGCATCTCTGCGGCGAGTAGCGGGGCGGCCTCAGCGCCTACCGACTCACCGTCGCGGGTGACGGTGCAGTAATAGCCGCGGGATATGGAGTGGGCGATGCGCAGGCGCGCGCCGGGATACAGGCGGTCGACGGCCCGGTAGAGGATCATGCAGAGGGTGCGCACGTAGGTGCGCTGTCCCGACGGGTGTTCTTTGGTCAGAAACTCTACCTGCTTGGGGCTGAAGAGCGGGTAGCTGAGGTTTTCGGTCTTGTTGTTGACACGGGCGCATATCGGCTCGAAGCCGAGCGGCAGGCGCCGCGAGAGCTCAAGCAGAGTCTCTCCGCCTTGGAAATCCACATATTCCTTGAGATTTATGCAGTATACTTTAAGTTGATCGCTCATAGGGCAAGTAAGAGTTTTGTCACGCAAATTTAATATTTTTTGTTAACTTTGCAAAGAAAGAAAGCCAAATGGAAAAAAAGACGATATGGGATCTCCACCGTATGAGTGTGGAGGAATACAGAAATGCCGAGAAGCTGCCTGTAGTGGTGGTGGTGGATAACGTGAGGTCGCTCAACAATATCGGGTCGCTGTTCCGCACCTGTGACTGTCTGGGTGTGGAGGGCATAGCCTTGTGCGGCATCAGCGCCTGTCCGCCGTCGCCCGAGATTCACAAGACGGCGCTCGGGGCCGAGGATTCGGTGGCCTGGAGCTATCATGCCTCCACGCTTGAGGCGGTGGAGGGGCTGCGTCAGGCCGGATACCTGATGTGCTGTCTTGAGCAGGTCAAAGGCAGCGTGTCGCTCGATGAGTTCGTTCCCGATCCCGGGCGTAAGGTCGCTCTGGTGGTGGGCAACGAGGTTGACGGTGTGGATCCGGCTGTGGTGGATGCCTGTGACGTGTGTCTGGAGATACCCCAGTTTGGCACGAAACATTCGCTCAATGTCACTATCTCGGCCGGAATAGCCCTCTGGCAGCTGTATGTGCGTATCGGTAGAAAATAATGGCGCTTTGCGCCCGGGTATATGGCCTCGGCCATTGGAGTCCGGGGATAAGGTGGCGGTGGTGGCTCCGGCCGGCGCTTTTGACCATTCGCTCGTGTCTCCGGCTATCGATGTGCTGTCACGTGCGGGCTATGACGTGAGGGTGATGCCGCACGCTGCGGGGCGCTCCGGCAGCTACAGCGCACCGGCCTGTGACAGATGGGCCGACCTGCGGGACGCGATGCTAGATGGCGGGGTGGCTGCGGTGATGTGCGCGCGTGGCGGCTACGGAGCCACTCATCTGGCAGGGAGGCTCGCCGACCTGGTGTCGGCTCCCGGCTACCGTCACCGGTGGCTGATCGGGTTCAGCGATATATCGGCTCTCCACGCCGTGATGGTGAGCCGGGGATTTGTGTCTGTGCATGCGCCGATGTTGCGCGGGCTGGTGCGCGACGGTGCGCCCGGCACAGGAGATACCGCACGGCTGATGGCTATGCTGTCAGGACTACCGCAGCCTGTGGAGTTTCCGTCTGACCCGCGCAACCGCGACGGCTATGCCGAGGGGGTGCTGACAGGAGGCAATCTGTCGGTGCTCTCCGCGTTGCTCGCCACACCTTATAATATTATTCAGCCAGGCTCTGTACTGTTTGTCGAGGATATCAACGAACCTATATATAAAGTGGAGCGCATATTATGGCAGCTGCGCCACGCGGGAATATTGCAGCGGCTGGCCGGCCTGATGGTAGGCGACTTTACGGGTACACCCCCCGACCGCAATCATGAGCATGTATATGACATGATTGCAGAGATGACGGCCCCGTATGCCTATCCCGTGGCCTTCGGGCTCCCGGTGGGGCACGGCGCCCGTAATGCACCGATGGCGGCGGGCGCCCGGGTCACTCTCGATGTCGGCCGCCACCGTACGCTGCTCACCACACTATATATATAATATACCGATATAGGCAATAAATAAAAAATCACCAATATTGACTATTATTAACACACAGAAATATTATTAATAATCAGTGTGTTATGAAAAGGTTTAATCCAAAACCGAAAAAAATGCAAAAAAAAATTTGCCGGTAAAAAAAATAGCCGTAACTTTGTAGCGTTTTTGAAGCAAATAAAAGTAGATAATTGTTTTACTATTTAATCTTAATTAAGAAAAAATGAAAAAGTTAGTTTTAGCTCTCGCTGTTGCTTTCGGCGCTTCTATGGTTGCTTGCAGCAGCTCTAACTCAGAGGCAAACGCTGAAGGTCAGGACACAGCAACTGTAGTTGCTGAAGAGGTAGTAGAAGAGGTTGCTGTTGTCGCAGACTCAGCTGCTGCTGACACTGCTGCCGCTGACACAACTGCCGCTACTGACAGCGTTAAATAATTTTACCTACGAATAAAATTATTCAGCATAGGTCCCGCATGATTGCGGGACCTTTTTTTTATACCGGGTGGCGAGTCCAAAAAATCCCTAAGTAAATAGCGTAAGAGAGCAACGTGTCAAAAAAATTCGTATCTTTGTAGAATAATTATTGAAAGACAATGACTGAAGACGTAAAAAAAGAATTAGCTGCGGATAC
>CAZBWZ010000163.1:0-4370 GCA_964495725.1 uncultured Bacteroides sp. | reverse complement strand
TCGAGGGCATGGACAGCGAGAGCTTCAGACGGGTGTATTCAAAGCTGTTGGGCAAATACCGCAACTGCGACGCCGTGGTGGTGGATACCCGCTATAACGGCGGCGGCTGGCTGCACAATGACATCGCTCTGCTGTTGAGCGGCAAGGAATATGTGAGATACGCACCCAAGGGTCAGTATATCGGCAGTGATCCGTTCTCGCAGTGGACCAAGCCGTCTGTGATGCTGGTGAGCGAGGCCAATTACTCGGATGCGCACGGCACGCCCTATGTGTACAAGACTCTCGGTATCGGTGATCTGGTGGGTGCCCCTGTGCCGGGCACCATGACGGCTGTCTGGTGGG
Source organism: uncultured Bacteroides sp. (assembly GCA_964495725.1). Lineage (GTDB taxonomy): Bacteria > Bacteroidota > Bacteroidia > Bacteroidales > Muribaculaceae > CAG-873. Next base: position 4,028 of record CAZBWZ010000163.1, on the reverse strand, counting down.
AGACACAGATCGATCCTACGATTGTGTTCGGTATCCCTCAGGTGACATCGCTCGACCGTAACGGCAAGCCACTGGAGAACCAGCAGCTCAATCCCGATATCCTGATTTATAATAATCCCCTCGCGGAGCAGCTCGGCAACGACGCCCAGCTCACCGGTGCGGTAAATTCACTACTTAACAAGTTGTCAGAAAAATGAAAAAGATCGCTTCATTATTTTGTCTCGCGGCCCTCACCGCCTGTAATATCACTACACATAATTCTTTTGGAACGGATACCTCTGAAGATTTCGGATCCGAGACACTGCGGGTGACGGAGTTCTCTCAGGTGCGTATCGGTGTGCCGGCTGCAGTCACTTACACTACTGGTAATTCCTCGGTCAGCGTCACGGCCCCGGATAATGTCATGCCGTGGATCGAGGTGACACAGCAGGGCGAAGAGCTAAGCGCCAGATGGAAGAAGGGTGCGCCTAACTTCAAGGGCAATTGCTCGATCACCATCAGCATTTCGTCACAGATGCTCAACTCGGTGGAGATAGGTGGTGCGTGCAGCTTTACAGCCGGTGTTATCAAGGCCGAATATTTCAGTCTTGAGGTCTCCGGAGCTTCCAGATTTGAGAGCGGCACCATCACAGCCGGAAGGGTCTCCGCCGAAGTGAGCGGCGCATCGAGGATCACACTTGCCGGCGTGTCTGCCTCAAAGTGTGAGCTGGAGGTCTCCGGTGCATCCAAGGCCAATCTGAGCGATATCAATACTCTGGTGCTCGACGTGGAGGCGAGCGGAGCCTCATCCGCCGTCTTGGCGGGCCAATGCGATAAGGCAACGTACGAAGCCAGCGGAGCATCGAGCATCAATGCAAAAGAGCTGAGCGCCGCCAAATCGGTGTCAAAAGATGCGTCAGGCGCATCGTCAATTAAGATCTGACACAAACCATACGGCCAAAGACAAAGGCGGACTCTTGCAAGTCCGCCTTTGTCTTTGGTAATGTCATATTCACTATGTCGCACCACCCTCATTCACATTCATCGATCGCTGCATCAAGCCCGTACACCGTCAGGCTCTCACCGTCGCCCCGCTGCATCTGGGCCGCCACCGCCACCCAACCCATCACCATCATTATCGCAATCCGCCTCATAGGCCTTTATTGTTAAATGTAATCCAGTTTATTTAAAATATCCCCGAATCCTCAACTGAGTTTTGTGCATGTCGTAAACAAAACCATAGCAACAACTTGTCATATCAGTCCCTGAAAATCATTTCAATTATATCTTGTGTAAGTGGTATATACAGTGTCTTGTAATTTTTAATCTTGTTGTTAAAATCAAATTCATTCATATAATAATCATATTTAGTGAGAGACAACGTATCACTATATATAGCGAGTTCCAAGAATACCTCAGGTGCATCACTTTCACTCAGACAATGGTCACTCGGTTGGAATTTCATGATATTCTGTCTATCCCACTTATTGAATTTTTTTACATCGATATCCTTTTGCCATTTGTCAATACGAGGTTTGACAAACGGAAGATGGAGGCAAATAGTCTCATTAACCCCTATCGGACGAAACGAATAAATTGTACTACCTAATCCTCTTGTAATCCGCCTCTTGCCAAAAACAATTAGATCTCCATACGTGGATGAAAGGAATGGTAATAGAGGTAGAAAGGACACCAAGAATGTGTTTCTATCTGAATTATAACGATAAATTGCATCCCCCTCGAGGATACCCATACTGAATTCATGGTCGTTTAGGTAGCTATCAAATAAAATGATCTCTTCATCTCCAAGATTTGTCAAACATAGATCAAGGGTATCATTACTCATTGACAGTAAGTATGATATACTGATATCAATGCTATCATTTTCTACGTACTTTTCTTTAAAACCATCATAATTACCCCTGATACACGAGCACAATACTCCAATGATAATCAATGTTATATATTTATACATAGAACACATTCTATTCTGGTTGCTTCGATTTGGAATTATGGCTTTCATCGTAGGGTCTTTTTTTGAGTCTGACAATTTTCTAAAATAATTATTGTACTTCAAAACTTTATCCTGAGTCTGTCCCTCATATATTAAATGTCCGAATTCATGAAAGAGCATATCTCCGGTTGTAAGTTGGATTGTGACCGGTTTAAAGCTGGCTCCAGCATTAGGATCAATAATATCACGGTAAAATAATGGTGTTACAGCGTTCACTGTTGTTTCCTTTACCTCCGGATTAATTATAATATAATTCCTATCCAAATTTTTATCCTCATTCTCTCTTTTAAGAACAGTTCCAGCCCCTCCTCCTTCTTCAGTATTCAGAGTTACATCGTTGCCGTTTACATCTTTTACCACCACACTTTCCCCGAAAACTACTTCTGTAATGTCTTCGGAATCCATTATGTACCGCACACCTTCCAGCAGTTTCTTTTGCCTGCCAGACAGTCCTTTGGTATTTCCACTAAAAGTAAGTTCATTATTTTCATTAAACGAAAAGTCCTTTACCTTATCGCCGAAAGCCTCACCCATCGCAGCTAATACTTTTTCCTGATATTCTTTAGTTGATGCTACAATGACCGTCCCCGAGGTGTCGGTGAACATGATGGGGTTGGCGCCGAAGTAGAGGTAGGAGTGGACGGGTAGGTATTTGTCGCGGAGAGGGTCGCGTATGTAGTAGTGCATCCTCCCCTAGGCGATGTGGCCCGCGGGCGTGTCCACGCGCTTTGTATGACACCGGGAAAAGAATTCTTTCATGGATGGAGGGTTAAAGATTTTTAGGCTTCCCCAAAGATACAACGGTAATATGGAAACACAAAAATTATCAGACTGTTAATTTGTATGTTTAAAAACATATTACCTGACTGAAATTATCGGGCGCGAGTATCTGGACCGTAACACTGTGCCTGTCGTAACACTGTGCTACCACTCCGTGGTAGCTGTGGTGGAGTGTCATGCCCGGGGGTAGGCAACGACAGGAGCCTACCCCCGGGCATGAAATAATTTTCCTCAGGAGGTATATGATATTGAATACCAGAACAGGAAAAAAGACCGGTGTTGAGGCATGTCAAACACATGGTGTCGCATTGTTGTAGCCAAGAAATAACAAAGGCTGACCACCAGGGTGATCAGCCTTTGTTGTCATTATTTATTGATTATCGTCATTGCCTGAAGCAGGCTTTTATCGAGCGGGAGATCGCCAGGAAGTTGATGGCTGTGATCAATGCCATTATCACTATGCCAGCAATAATCGCGGGCAGCGGGGATGAGGGTGTCAGGTCGATAACGGCCAGTCGGGTCTCCCAATAGGCCGATGCTCCGAACATGGCGGCGATGGCGGCCACAAGCACGCCCGCGTTGATGATGCCTATGAGCTTGCAGTAGGTGGCGGATACCTGTGACGGCGAGTAGCCTAAGAGCAGGAGGTCGCTGATGATCTGGCGGTTTTTCTGCAGCAGCAGGAATATACTGAGCATCAGGATGAACAGCGCGAGGGCTGATATTATCGCACCTACGGCTATTATGATGGATGTGAGCAGGGTGAGGAAGAAAGAGGCCCTGCCGGTGTCGGCCTTGTCGCCGGCTACCTCATAGCCCCGGCTTGTCATGTAATTGTTGATGGCCGGATCGCCCGGATTGCTCACCTTGAGAATGAGACGCGATGGAGCACCGGGGGTCTTGTCGGAATAGCGCGAGTTGGCCCACGACAGGAAGCTCTCGGGCACGGCTATGGTGTTGAGCCTTGATGAGAATCCCACGATACGGCCTCTGAAGGTCTCGGTGTGTCCGTTGCCTGAGAGCTGTAGGATGATGGGAACCTTGGATATCAGGCCTTCGCTGAGTTGTGGAAGTCCGCGGCTGGTGGCGAAACCGAAGTTGTATAGCGCGAGATAGTCCTTGGAGATGATGATGGGCACTTGGTCGGCGTTGCCGCCAGCGGGATCAAACCTCCAGTGCTCGTTTTTGGCATCGACGAATGAATCGGGAATCGACTCCATGAAAAGGAATGTGGACATGCCGCGGCCGCTGAAGT
>CAZBWZ010000162.1:0-4414 GCA_964495725.1 uncultured Bacteroides sp. | reverse complement strand
TTATGAATAACAGAGCATTTAATAGTAATATTTGTGCGATGCAACATTTTTATCACTTTATGCCCGATTAGTTATAGTACTTTATATGCTATTGTTGTAGATTTGCAGCAGTATTTCAGACTCACATAATCCATAAATAAACATGAACCCTAAAGCAAAAATAGCCGTGGCCCTACTGACACTCCAGGGACTCGCATCCCTCCCGGCCGCTGCTGACGGCGGTGTCCGCATCGAGCATCTCGGCACCAACAACACCCTGGTGAGGGTAGACAGCACAGCGCGTTATCTGATGATGCCCGTGCAGGAGGCCTACGACGATGCCACTGTCAATATCGTGGTTGACGGCAAACTCGAACGCACAATCTACGTGCGCCTGGCCAAGTCAAAGGTAGACTATTCAGTGCCCCTCGATCTCAGCGAATACGACGGACATGATGTGCTGCTGAATGTGGTCACATCACAGAGCCGCTCTACCGTGCGCGAGGCCAAGGAGGATGCCTGCTGGACCAATTTCTATCTCACCGACTCGGTGGATGTCACCAACACGGAGTCGTTCCGTCCGCTGTTTCACCACACTCCGGAGTATGGTTGGATGAACGACCCCAACGGTATGTTCTATAAAGACGGTGTATGGCATCTCTACTATCAGTGGAATCCCTACGGATCAAAATGGCAGAATATGACATGGGGACACTCCACATCCAGGGATCTCGTAAACTGGGAGCACCATCCGGCAGCCATCGAGCCTAACGGATTGGGTGCGGTGTTCAGCGGCAGCTCTGCCATCGACACCGAAAACAGCGCCGGATTCGGCAAGGATGCCGTGGTAGCGATGTACACCTCGGCGGCCACAAGCCAGATCCAGAGCCTTGCTCACAGCGATGACAACGGCGAGACATTCACCATCTATCCGGGCAACCCGGTGATCGCTCTGGAGAGCGAGGCCCGCGACCCCAATATGTTCTGGAACCCCGAGACAAAGCTCTGGACTCTCGTCCTCGCCCATGCCCTCGATCACGAGATGCTGATATTCACGTCACCTGACCTGAAGGAGTGGACTCTGCAAAGCAGTTTCGGCAAGGGACTCGGCGCGCAGGATGGCGTATGGGAGTGTCCCGACCTGTTCGAACTGCCTGTCGATGGCACCGATACCAAGAAATGGGTGCTCTTGTGCAACATCAATCCCGGTGGCCCGTTCGGAGGCAGCGGCGTGCAGTATTTTATCGGTGACTTCGATGGCAAGACGTTCAAGGCCGATACTGATGCCGAGGGCAAGGTGCTCACCAAATGGCTCGACTATGGCAAGGACAACTATGCCCTGGTGAGCTGGAGCGATGCGCCCGACAACCGTCGCACCGCAATCGGCTGGATGAGCAACTGGCAGTATGCAGCCGAGGTGCCCACACGCCAATTCCGCTCGGCCAATACCCTCCCCCGTGAGATAAGCCTCTTCACCGGCGAAGACGGACAGATCTACGCTGCATCCACACCCTCGCCCGAGCTCACGGCTCTGCGCGGTCGTCTGGCCGTGAATACAAAGTCAATCTCTGTTAACACCAAAGGCAAGACTATTGCGCTACCTGCCGAAAACCAGGGAGTATGTGAGATTGTTATGGATTTAGAGCCCGGCAAGGCTGGTAATCTCTCGCTTACTTTCAGCAATGACAAGGGTGAGAAGGTTGTGATGACCTATTCAGTGGCCGACGCCACGCTGTCATTCGACCGCAGGGAAAGCGGTATCATTGATTTCAGCCAGGATTTCCCGGCCGTAACCGTCACTCCCACCTTCAACACCGGCAAGTCCATGCCCCTGCAGATCTTCATCGACCGCTCAAGCATGGAGGTATTTGCCAACGATGGCAAAGGCGTGATGACCAACCTGGTGTTTCCCACCGTACCTTACGACAAGCTCACCTTCTCTACCGACAGCGGCACTGCCAAAGTTACCAACCTTAAGATATATTCCATTAACTCAGCCAAATAACCCACACGATGGACAACAACTATAATCTCGCCAACGACAAGAAAGGACAGATCATGCAAATGATTCCTGTGATGCTCTGCTTCTTCGCAATGGGCTTCGTCGACCTTGTCGGCACCGCATCAAATTACGTGCAGAAGGATCTCGGCCTCACCGACTCACAGGCCAATCTCTTCCCCTCACTCGTCTTCTTCTGGTTCTTGATTTTCTCAGTACCAACCGGTATACTGATGAACAAGATAGGCCGCAAGAATACCGTGCTTGTCAGCCTTATAGTGACAGCCGTATCTCTGATCGTGCCGCTCACGGGCGACAGCTACAATGTGATGCTCTTCTCGTTCTCGCTCTTAGGTATCGGTAACGCTATCATGCAGACATCGCTCAATCCTCTTGTCACCAACCTGATAAGCGGTGACAAACTGGCCTCTACCCTCACATTCGGTCAGTTTGTCAAGGCTATCGCCTCATTCCTGGCTCCTATCCTCGCAGCATGGGGTGCCACCACTTATCTACCCACCTTCGGTCTGGGCTGGCGCTCTCTTTTCGCGGTATATGCCGTGATCAGCTTCCTCTCCATCTCACTGCTTGCAGCCACTCCCATCCGTGAGGAGCGTCCTGACAAAGCATCGGGATTCATGGAGTGTATCAGACTGCTGAGCCGCCCCTTCATCCTGCTCTGCTTCCTCGGCATAGTCTGTCACGTGGGCATCGACGTGGGCACCAACACCACCGCACCCAAGATCATCATGGAGCGTCTCGGCCTGCCGCTCGAAGAGGCCGGATTCGCCACCGGTATCTATTTCATATTCCGCACGGCCGGCAGCTTCTTAGGCGCATTCCTTCTCCGCACGATGTCAGAGAAACTCTTTTTCGGCATCAGCGTGGCCATGATGCTTGTGGCTATGGTAATGCTTTTCGTATGCCACACCCTCACACCGATCTACATAGCTATCGCGCTTATCGGCTTCGGCAACTCCAACATATTCCCTATCGTATTCTCACGGGCTCTTGTCTATGCCCCGACTGAGAGAAACGAGGTGTCGGGCCTTATGATCATGGGCCTCTTCGGCGGCACAGTGTTCCCGCTTGCCATGGGATACGCCGCCGATGCCATCGGTCAGATAGGTGCGGTCGCCGTAATGACCGCCGGTGTCGCATATCTGATTTATTATACATTTAAAATCAAACACACATAATACTTAAAATATCATGAAAGGATTAGTAATCGGTATGGGAGAGGCCCTGTGGGATATCCTCCCCGAAGGAAAGAAAATCGGCGGCGCGCCTGCCAACTTCGCATATCACGTGTCTCAGTTCGGGCTCCCCAGTTGCGTAGTCAGCGCCGTGGGCGATGATAACCTCGGCAATGAGATAATCGAGAATTTCACCTCTAAAGGCCTCAACTTCAATATCGCCAGAGTGCCCTACCCCACAGGCACAGTACAAGTAGAAATCGACCAGGCAGGAATACCTCAATATGAAATCAAGGAGAATGTGGCATGGGACAACATACCCTACACCTCCGACCTCAAGGCTCTTGCCCACGACACCAAGGCAGTATGCTTCGGCTCGCTTGCCCAGCGCAATATCGTGTCGCGTGAGACCATCAACCACTTCCTCGACGCAATCCCCGCTGCCAACGACCCTCTGATTGTATTTGATGTCAACCTGCGTCAGGGATTCTACAACAGGGAGATTCTCTGTAATTCGATGACACGCTGCAACATCCTCAAGATCAACGACGAGGAGCTTGTCACCGTAAGCCGCATGTTTGGCTATCCCGGCATAGACCTCCAGGACAAGTGCTGGATCCTGCTTGGCAAATACAATCTCAAGATGCTGATACTCACCTGCGGCATCAACGGCAGCTACGTCTTCACACCCGGACATGTATCATTCCAGCCCACTCCCGTGGTCGAGGTAGCCGACACAGTTGGCGCCGGCGATTCATTCACCGCAGCCTTCATCGCCAGCATCCTCAAAGGCAAGACGGTAGCAGACGCACACGCCTGCGCCGTACAGACATCAGCCTTTGTATGCACCAAGAAAGGCGCCATGCCCCTGCTCCCTCACGAGCTCACCGACTGATCAACCCAATACAATTCCCCTGACATCCCTCAGGGGAATTGTCTACTTCTCCTCACTTATCAACACCTCCCACACCAAGATTCACCATATTCTTACGACTCCTTGTAACGAAGTCACGAAAGAAAATGGCAAGACTCCTGTATTCTTCAGGAGATCTTGCCATTGATTTTTTTCTGTCGGGAGATATCAATCTGTGAAGCTGAGCTTGCCGCTCACGATATCCTCTACCATACCGTCGTATGGATCCTGCGAGATTACCTTCTCATTGTTGGCACCCTCGTTTTTCTGATAGAATATCTTGCCAAACTCCGGCACCACATATTTGGGATAAGTCTCGTATTTCTC
>CAZBWZ010000161.1:0-4446 GCA_964495725.1 uncultured Bacteroides sp. | reverse complement strand
CATTTGCCTTTTTTCAGATTATTCGTAAATTCGCACTTGCTTGTTTAATCTGCGTGTAAGCGCGCGGGAAAAACAATTTGCTTAATTCATGATTTTTTTGTAAATTTGCACCTTGAAAACGCATAAACATTAATACAGAAATGGCAGAAAAAGAAGAGGAATATAGCGCCAGTAATATCCAGGTGCTCGAAGGCCTGGAGGCTGTGCGCAAACGCCCTGCAATGTATATAGGAGACATATCAGCCAAGGGTCTCCATCATCTCGTCTCTGAGGTCGTGGATAACTCGATTGACGAGGCGCTCGCCGGTTTTGCCCATCACATCTCGGTAACCATCAATCCTGACAACTCCATTACTGTAGTGGATGACGGCCGCGGTATCCCCGTTGATATGCACGAGAAGGAGCACAAAAGCGCTCTTGAAGTGGTGATGACTGTGCTACACGCCGGTGGTAAGTTTGACAAGGGCAGCTACAAGGTGTCAGGCGGTCTCCACGGTGTGGGTGTGTCATGTGTCAACGCCCTGTCGACCTACCTGCGCGCCGAGGTGCATCGCAACGGTAAGGCCTATGTGCAGGAATATTCATGCGGCAAGCCTACCACAGGCCTTGAGATTGTAGGTGAAAGCGAGCATAGCGGCACATCCATCACATTCAAGCCCGACGGATCGATATTCACAGTGACGGAGTACGAGTATGACGTACTGGCTGCGCGTCTTCGCGATCTTGCCTTCCTCAACGCCGGTATAGAGCTTAAGATATCTGATATGCGCGATCTTGACGAGAACGGTAACCCGCGTTCAGAGACATTCTATTCGCAGGAGGGATTACGTGAGTTTGTGAAATATATCGACTCAAGCAAGGAATCTCTGATCGGTGATGTCATTGACCTCAATACCGAGCGTGGCGGCATACCCGTGGAGGTAGCCCTTACCTACAATAACACCTATAACGAAAACGTATATTCTTTTGTCAACAATATCAATACGATAGAGGGCGGTACTCATCTTACCGGATTCAGACGCGGACTCACATCCACCCTGAAGAAATATGCCGAGGATAACAATCTGCTCAAAAATGCCAAGGTAGAGATCGCCAGCGATGACTTCCGCGAGGGCCTGACGGCTGTGGTGTCAGTCAAGGTGATGGAGCCTCAGTTTGAGGGACAGACCAAGACCAAGCTCGGTAACAATGAGGTGATAGGCGCCGTGCAGACATCGGTGAGCGAGGCCTTGAAGCAATACCTCGAGGAACATCCCCGCCAGGCAAAGATTATCGTCGAGAAGGTGGTGCTGGCGGCACAGGCACGTCACGCCGCTTACAATGCCCGCAAGCAGGTGCTCCGCAAATCGCCGCTGAGCGGTGGCGGATTGCCCGGCAAACTCGCAGATTGCTCAAGCCGTACTGCCGAGGACTGCGAGCTATTCATCGTCGAGGGAGACTCGGCCGGCGGTACCGCCAAGCAGGGTCGAGACCGTGTCACCCAGGCCATATTGCCGCTGAGAGGTAAGATCCTCAATGTCGAGAAGGCTATGGAGCACAGAATCCTCGATAACGAAGAAATATCCAACCTCTTCAAGGCTCTTCGTGTGACTATCGGCACTGAGGAAGACCCCAAGGAAGCAAATCTCAGCCGTCTGGCCTACCACAAGATCATCATCATGACCGATGCCGATGTCGACGGAGCCCATATTGCCACACTGCTCATGACATTCTTCTTCCGCCGTATGCGTCCGATCATCGAGAACGGCTATCTCTATCTTGCCACTCCGCCATTGTACAAATGCAAAAAAGGCAAAAACGAGGAATATTGCTGGACTGACCAGCAGGTGCAGCAGTTCATCATGAAGTTCGGTCAGGGTGTATCCGTACAGCGTTACAAAGGTCTTGGCGAGATGAGTGCCGAGGAGCTGAAATATACCACTATGGATCCCGAGCACCGTATTCTCAAGCAGGTCAATATCAGCGATGCCGCAGAGGCTGACCGCATATTCTCTATGCTGATGGGCGAAGATGTAGGTCCGCGCCGTGATTTCATAGAGGCTAACGCCAATTACGCCAATATCGATGCATAGTACATTGTACTATGCATCGATATTATGCTTACCTGAGCGGCTTACAGAACAATTTGCGGTGGTAAATCATTATAATAATATACATTGATAAGAGTCTGAGGAGAAATCAACTGTCATGATTGCGATGTACGAGTCATGATAGATGTAAATATCCGGTCATAACGTTATCAACTGTTTATCTATCATTCGGATAACTGATTTTTATTTTATTATAATGAAAACCGCCGGTGTGGCGTCAGTGACAATTGTTGCCAGTACCGACCCCTAAACAAGAAAAAATGGCAAAAAAAAATAAAAAGATCCCTTCTGCCCAACTCAGGGCCATGATAATGGCATACGCCGAGATGCAGGAAGGACGCACGTTCAACTACCGCCAGACATCGGCGGCTCTCGACCTCACGTCACCCGCTCAGCAGAAGGCTGTGGCTATCGCTCTGGCCGAACTCGCTTTTGACGGAGATATCGTAGAGGTATCTCCGGGAAAATACAAGACCGTGATGAGGTCGGTCACCGCCACCGGAGTATTTGCACGCCGAGCTAATGGCAAGAACAGTGTTGTCACTGACGAGGGTGAGACCATCAACGTCGCCGAGCGTAACTCGATGCATGCCCTCAACGGCGACAAAGTGCGTGTCAATATCGCTGCCCGCCGCCGCGGAGCCGAGCCCGAAGCTGTGGTAACAGAGATTATCGAGCGTAACGATCAGGTGTTTATCGGTACGCTACAGGTAGACAAGCACTTTGCCTACCTCCTCACCGATTCAAAATATCTTGCGACAGATATATTCATCCCCAAGGCCAAGCTCAAAGGTGGAGTCACCGGTGACAAGGCTATCGTAAGGATTACCGACTGGAGCGACACCCAGAAAAATCCAAGAGGAGAGGTAATCGATATCCTCGGCAAGACCGGAGAGAACAGCGCCGAAATGCATGCCATTCTCGCTGAATTCGGTCTGCCGTACAAATACCCCGAGAATGTGGAGAAGGCTGCCGATAAAATCACAGCCGGTATCACTGACGAGGAGGTGGCCAAGCGTCTGGATATGCGCGGGGTGACGACATTCACCATCGACCCTAAAGATGCGAAGGACTTTGACGATGCCCTCTCGATAGAATTTCTCCCCAACGGTAACTATAGGGTGGGAGTGCATATCGCCGATGTGACCCATTACGTAAGGCCGCACACTGTGATCGACAAAGAGGCCGAGAAGCGTGCCACATCCGTGTATCTCGTAGACCGGGTAGTGCCAATGCTCCCCGAGCATCTATGTAACGGTATATGCTCGCTGCGTCCCAACGAAGACAAACTCACATTCTCTGTCATATTCGAGATGAATGACAAGGCTGAGGTGCTGAGCAGCAAGATTGCCCGCACCGTGACTCGCAGCAAGCGCAGGTTTGCTTACGAAGAAGCGCAGGATGTGATCGAGACCGGGCACGGCGACTATGTGGATGAGATATTAACACTCGATCGGCTGGCCAAGATACTCCGCGAGCGCCGTTACGAAAACGGTTCTGTAGAATTTGACCGTGCGGAGGTGCGTTTCGACATTGACGAGAACGGACATCCTACAGGAGTGTATTTCAAGGAGTCAAAGGATGCCAACAAACTCATAGAGGAATTCATGCTGCTTGCCAACCGCACGGTAGCACAGGCTATCGGTGATGTCAAAGGCAAGAAAAACAAGAAAGCAAAGGCTTTTGTATACAGGGTACACGACATGCCCGAGCCCGGCAAGCTCACAGATCTGGCCGAGACGGCACGGGGATTCGGCTATAAGGTGAAATCGACAGGCTCGGCCAAGGAGGTCAACCGCTCGATTAATACAATGCTGGCCTCTGTTAAAGGCAAAGGCGAAGAAAACTTCCTGGCCACGCTCGCTATCCGCTCGATGGCCAAGGCCGTATATACCACAGACAATATCGGACACTACGGCCTCGGATTCCCATATTACACCCACTTCACATCGCCCATCCGCCGCTATCCCGATATGATGGTACACCGTCTGCTTGAGAAATACCTCAAGGGAGGTCGCAGTGTCGATGTAGACAAGCTTGAAGAGCAGTGCCGTCACTCATCGGAGATGGAGCAGCTTGCCGCCAATGCCGAGCGTGCTTCGATAAAGATGAAGCAGGTAGAGTATCTCAACGATCACCTCGGAGAGGAGTATACAGGCATGATTTCCGGTGTGACCGAATGGGGACTCTATGTGGAGCTCAAGGACAATATGTGCGAAGGCCTCGTACCGGTGCGCGATCTCGCCGACGACTACTATGATCTTGATGAGAAGAATCACTGTCTTGTAGGGCGCCGTCATAACAACCGTTATCGCCTCGGTGACATGGTGCGTGTCAAGGTCGCACGTGCCAACCT
>CAZBWZ010000160.1:0-4475 GCA_964495725.1 uncultured Bacteroides sp. | reverse complement strand
GTGATGATGGAGCGGATGCCGGCGAGCTTGTTGAGCGCCTCCATGGGGGTGAGGTTGTTGATGTCGAGGCCGGCTATCTCGTCGCGTATCTGGGCCAGCACGGGGTCATCGAGCTGAAACATCCGCAGCTGCATACCCTCGGTCTCCGACGCGGGTCTTACGGCCACGTCGCCGCCGCGGCTGCCGCTCTCTTCGAGTTGCGCCAGTACCCCGGTGGCACGCTCCACTATCGACGGCGGCATACCTGCCAGCTTGGCCACATGTATGCCGAAGCTGTGCTCGCTGCCACCCTTGGCCAGCTTGCGCATGAACACCACCTTACCGTCGATCTCCTTGACCGACACATTGTAATTGGCGATACGCGGATAGCTCTTCTCCATCTCGTTGAGCTCATGATAATGAGTGGCGAACAGGGTCTTGGGTTGCAGGTTGCAGAATTCGTGTATATGCTCCACGATGGCCCATGCGATGGAGATACCGTCGTAGGTCGATGTGCCGCGGCCCAGCTCATCGAAGAGGATGAGCGAGCGGCTGCTCATGTTGTTGAGGATAGAGGCGGCCTCGTTCATCTCCACCATGAATGTAGACTCGCCCAGCGAGATATTGTCGGATGCGCCCACACGCGTGAAGATCTTGTCGACAATGCCGATGCGGGCACTCTCCGCCGCCACGAAACACCCTATCTGGGCCATGAGCACATTGAGGGCCGTCTGGCGCAGCAGGGCCGACTTACCCGACATATTCGGACCCGTTATCATCATTATCTGCGTACACTCGTTGCTGAGATGCACGCTGTTGGAGATATACGGTTCGCCAGGTGGCAACTGCTTCTCGATCACAGGATGACGGGCCTCCGTAAGTTCGATCTCAAGCGAATCATCGACCACGGGGCGGTTGTAGCGGTTTTCGATCGAGACGCGTGTGAACGAATTCAGGCAATCGAGACGCGCGATCAGCGTCGAATCCAGCTGCAGCGCCTGTATGTATCCGCCGAGCTCCTCCACCAGATTATTATATATCTTGGCTTCGAGGGCGGCTATGCGGTCGTTTGCGCCGAGTATCTTCTCCTCGTATTCCTTCAGCTCCTGCGTGATATAGCGCTCGGCATTGACCAGAGTCTGCTTCCTTATCCACTGGGGGGGCACCTTGCTCTTGTGGGTATTGGTCACCTCAAGATAGTAGCCGAACACATTATTGTAGCCCACCTTGAGCGAGGGGATACCCGTGGCTTCGCTCTCGTGGGCCTGCAGCCGCAGCAGATAATTCTTGCCGTCGGCCGACATGCGCCTCAGCTCATCGAGCTCGGCATCCACGCCATCCCTTATCACATCGCCCTTATTTAGGGCGTTAGGCGCGTCGTCGCGCAACGTGCGCGCAATCTTCTCCCTGATCGAGTCGCAGGCGTTGAGCTGCTCGCCAATGGTGTTGAGCGCCGTCTGGCGGGCCGATGTGCATATCTCCTTGACCGGGATGATGGATTCAAGGGCGCATTTCACCTGCACCACCTCGCGCGGGGTGATACGGCGGGTGGCGACCTTGCCCGACAGGCGTTCAAGGTCGCCGATACGCTCGAGACACTCCCTGAGGGTATCGAGCTCGGCGGTATTCCTGAAGAAATACTCCACCACGTCCAGACGGTCGTTGATGGCCTTGGCGCTCTTGAGCGGGAACAGCACCCAGCGCGACAGCAGACGTGCGCCCATAGGGCTTACGGTACGGTCGATCACATCGAGCAGGCTCTTGCCGTCCTCGCCTAAGGGAGCCACGAGCTCGAGGTTGCGCACGGTGAATTTATCGAGACGCACATACCGGTCGGCCTCGATGCGGGCGATGCGCGATATATGTCCGGTCTGTGTATGCTGTGTGATGTCGAGATAGTGGAGGATGGCTCCGGCCGAGATTATCGCGTCGGTCATCTTGTCTATGCCGAATCCCTTGAGGTTGCGGGTGCCGAACTGCTTGAGCAGCCGCTCATTGGCCGCGTCGAGGGTGAAAATCCAGTCATCGAGCTCAAACATCAGGTAGCGGGCCGAGAGGCGAGCCTCGGCCTCGGCCTTGGTGCCGCGCAGCACCAGCAGCTCCTTGGGCGAGAAATTGGCCATCAGCTTGTCGATATAGTCCGACGATCCGTCGGCCACGAGAAATTCGCCTGTGCTGATGTCGAGCAGGGCCAGACCCGCCCCGCTGCGGCTGAATGTTATGGCGGCGAGAAAATTATTCTCGCGGTGGTTGAGCACATTATCGGTGAGCGCCACTCCCGGGGTCACGAGCTCGGTGATGCCGCGCTTTACCAGCTTTTTTGTGAGTTTCGGATCTTCAAGCTGCTCGCAGATGGCCACGCGCTTGCCGGCGCGGACGAGCTTGGGCAGATACGTGTCGAGGGCATGGTGGGGAAATCCGGCGAGCTCGACATACTGTGCCGAACCATTGGCGCGGCGCGTGAGCGTGATGCCGAGTATCTCGGATGCGGTGATGGCATCCTCGGAGAATGTCTCGTAGAAATCACCCACCCTGAACAGCAGCACAGCATCGGGATGCTTCTTTTTCATCTCGATATATTGCTTCATCAGCGGTGTCTCAGCAATCTTCTTGGCCATGGCGCTCTGTGTGGTGAGGATTAATCTTTTATCAGGGTAGCGGTAGCAAGGGCCGCGATACCCTCGGCGCGGCCCACGAATCCGAGATGCTCGGTGGTGGTGGCCTTGACGGACACGCGGTCGGTGTCGATACCGAGATCGGCGGCTACATTGGCACGCATCACGGGTATGTGGGGCAGCATCTTGGGAGCCTGGGCCATGATGGTGATGTCGACGTTGCTGATGCGCCAGCCGCCCTCGGTGGCGATGTCGCGCACGGCGCGCAGCAGCATCCTGGAGTCGGCGCCCTCCCACTGTGGATCGGTGTCGGGAAAGTGCAGCCCGATATCGCCTTTGGCGCGTGCGCCCAGCAGGGCGTCGCTGAGCGCATGAAGGGCCACATCAGCGTCGCTGTGGCCCAGGAGCCCCTTGCTATGGGGAATATCTACGCCGCAGATGATGCATCTGCGGCCTTCGGTCAGGCGATGAGTGTCGAAGCCGTTGCCTGTGCGTATGTCCATGATAATTATGTGTGATGATTATTTTTTGCCTAATATGTTCTTCAGACCGTCCATATCGAATGTAAGCGTGAACCGCAGGGTCTGGTCGAGCGGCGATGTCTGGGCGGTGGCCATCATGTATGAGGCATCGAGGCGGAGCACGTTGAGCGAGAACCCCGCGCCCATCGAGAAATACTTGCGGCCTCCGAGATTCTCATGCTCGTAGTAGTAGCCGGCTCGCAGGAAAAACTGGTCGTTGTAGCTGTATTCCGCGCCCAATGACCATGAGATCTCCTGGAGCTCGCGTTTGAATCCGCCATCGGTGTCGCTGAACGACTTGAAGATACCGGTGATGGGCGACATGTTCTCCCAATTGAGCATGGCCTCCTGATACGCGCGTTGTCCCTCCTCCGTGCTCATGTCGTAATCGACCTCACGCGGGCGTGTGGGCACGAGCAGCTTGTTGGCGTCCACCTCCAGGGCCAGGGTGTGGAAATCGGCCAGTGGAAACTTAAACATGGTGCCCAGTCGCAGGTTGGTGGGCAGGAATGCGGGATCCTCGCCGTTGTTGTAGGATATCTTGGTACCGATGTTGGAGATATTCCAGCCCCACGACCACTGGCACTCGTTGCGTCCCACCACAGGATATGTATTGTAATATCCCGAGAGGTCGGCCGAGAAAGCCGACGCGCCGGTGGTCTGGTCGCCGGCGTAGCTCTCTGAGAATCCGAGGTCTGAGTATATGTATCTGAATACCACTCCCATTGAATACTTCTCGGAGAGCTTGCGCGAATATCCGACATCGATCGACATCTCGTAGGGGTTGAGACTCTGCAGGTCGGCGCCGGTATCGTCGTTTTGCGTCACCTCGCCCAGCGAGAAGTAGCGCAACGTGCCGCTTATGGCCTGGTTGTCCTCCTGGCCCAGCTTCCAGTAGCCCGACACATTGGCCAGATAGATATCGTTGACGAGTTTGCGCAGCCACGGGGTATAGCTCAGCGACACCCCTCCCTGCGAGTAGGCGAAGGGATATTTCGAGGGATTCCAGTATTGCGAGTTGGCGTCAGGGTCGGAGGCCACACCGAGGTCACCCATCGATGCACCGCGTGCGTCGGGGGCGATACCCAGCGAGTTCACACCGGTGACGAGCGGGTTAAATTCACTTTTCTGTGCCGAAGCCGCCCAGGCGCAGAGAGCGGCAGCCGAGGCGGCCAATATTCTGAGAGATATCTTCATTATAGTGTCTCAAACAATTATTTATACGTATTCAGGGCCCGGGATACCTCCCGCCATATAGGTCGTCGGGCACTCCGGCGACTAATTATAATAACAGAAAAACAGCCTCATTATTGTGTGGCTATCTCACCTTGAGGTTGAGACAGCGCGTGCCGGCTATGTC
>CAZBWZ010000159.1:0-4548 GCA_964495725.1 uncultured Bacteroides sp. | reverse complement strand
CTGGGCTTAAGCACGATATACTTACCCTTCTGCTTGATCATCTCCCACATTGCGCTTGCCTTGCCGTCCCAATCCTCTTTGGGGCCTGCCTCGTCCATCACGGCTCTGTAATCGCCGGCTGTAAGATAATGATTGAATTCGCCCAAGTCAAATTCCGTCTTGTCTTCTATATCATAGTTGCCAAAATCAGAAATCTCATTCATATTACTGTCGAGGATCACTACATCCAGGTCAAAACCCCAATCAGATGCCACATCCTTTGTCACCTTCACCTGAAGCGTCGAAGCCAGTTTTACGTATTCCTTTCCGTCATCAGTGAAATTACTGAGACTAATGGTGGCTTCCTTAGAGTCTATGGTCATGTAATTACCGAGATCACCGAGTTCGGGTTTCACCTCGAGTTTTACACTGTTGGGATCCTCATTGCCCCCGCAAGAGGCCATGACGATCAGCATGAGGAAGCCAAGAGCCATCCCTCCGATCTTCCACGCAGGAAATAATCCTGCAAACGTTTCTTTTTTCATGATGTTATATTTTTTTGAGTTGTTATTTCGGTTGCAAAGTAAGCGACTAATCCCCAACAACGGAAATTCCATTTTAGTCCATTTTTTGAGTCCATTATCCACTCCTTTAAGTCCATTCAAATTATTTGCACTAATTTTGTGATGCATTCATCAACTATCGTTGACCTCAACGACAACGATGAAAACACCAAAACCGGAATTATGAAAAAAAGGACCCACATAGACCTCGAAAATCTAAAACGACTGAAAAAGGAAGTTGAAAGCCGCATCAGCTTCCCGCTGAATGCCCCCGACGACTATTCGCGTCTATCCGACATGCTCAAAGAAAAAAGTTGCGGCTCAGTAAGCGCCACGACTCTCAAACGAATATGGGGATACATCTCCGACACCGGTGCCGACTATCGCCCGAATGCCTACACAGTAACGGCCCTCTGCCATCTTATCGGGTTTAAAAATATCGGGGATTTCTGCTCAGCAAAGGCTTCTGTCCAGTCCTACTATTATACCGGTGACTATATCGAGAGCCAGAAGCTGCCAATCGGCGCAGAGATAGAGCTTCGCTGGCAGCCCAACAGGATATGTGTGCTCCGGCATGAAAGTTCAAACCTCTTTAAGGTGATCAGCGTAGAAAACTCCACTACACTCCGCATGGGCGACATTGTGGAATGTGGATGCCTCACTCAGCATGCCCCCGTTTATTTCCCGCGTGTATTCCACGAAGGGGCAAACCCCACCACCGCCATGGCCGGAAGCGCGACCGGCATCACTTTCAACATCCTCTCCCCAGATCCCGAATCCCCGGAAACCTGAAATCCAGCGAAATCAACTCAGCCCCCCGATCACCTGCCATCAATCTTATCATAAGCCTCTTGTATATCATCATACATCTGATTTGCAAGACGTGTCATCTCATCATAAGGGCAACCTGCGGCCGAAAGCTCACTTACCATTCTGTTCATTATCTCCGGAGCGATCAGGGCACGTGAGCTTACTATTGAATCAATATACATTCCGGATGAATCATACGCAGACCCCAATCTATTGAGTTCATTATTGAGTTCATTCATATATCTGTCATAGATCTGTTCATAATTCTGCACTTCAACTCCAGTAATCTGAGCTTCGACTCCAGTCTCCCGATCCATGACTTTTTCTTCCGGCTGCCCCGGATTATCAGTCGCTACCTCTTTTACCCTCGGGATTTCCCTCCTTTGCTGAACACCTTCTCTGCCTGTCTCCCCGGTAGTTATATTTTTGTCTTCAGCCGGTGCATCATTTTGTGATGTATCTTGTGTTGATGAATGTCGCAGCCCCATAATCGCGGCGGTCAAGGCACCTGCCGCCAATACACCCATCAAGATAAAGCTCCTGAATGATACTCCGTGCTTATCTTTACTGGCGAGCCATTCCGTCGCTTCGCTCATCGAAATCCGCTTGTCGGGATCTCCCTGCAGACAGCGTGCACGCAGTTTCTTAAAGCGTGACTCAGGCAAAAGCAACTCCAATAATTTCCCGAATGAGTACACATCCGCGCAATAGTCGCCCACGCATGGCGTCTGCTGCTCCGGAGCCCCGAAACTCTCGGTGCCCATCGACTGCTTATAGATCACGGAGTCCTCGCTGTCGCCAAGCCCTATGTCAATTATTTTGGCCTCATTCCTTCTGGTGATCAATATATTGTCAGGTTTAAGGTCACGGTGTGATAATCCTAAGGAATGGATATAGGCAAGCGCATCGGCGATTTGCCGGGCAATGGACACCCTCATTTTCAGAGATTGCGGTTTCTTGATAAACTCATCAAGCGTCGTGCCATCCACATATTCCATCACTATCACCGGCCCTGCCACCGGATGATTCTCA
Organism: uncultured Bacteroides sp.; assembly: GCA_964495725.1. GTDB lineage: Bacteria > Bacteroidota > Bacteroidia > Bacteroidales > Muribaculaceae > CAG-873. Next base: position 2,164 of record CAZBWZ010000159.1, on the reverse strand, counting down.
TACCCGTACACTACCGCTACACCGGGGTGACTGATCCTCAACCCGAGGGAATATTCCTTACGCAGAAGCACTGCCTCCTGGGGATGTGTACGTAATTCTTCGGGCAATCCCTTCAGTACGAACCGCCGTCCCTCCCTGACCGTAAGCCAAAGCATATTCCGGGTGCCCCGCTTATACAGCTCCAGACTCTCCAGCGCCTGAGACTCCACCGCGGGTCCCGCAATCGAGTTAGGTATCATCGAATATTTGTTAAATTTCCACCTGCAAAGATAACAGCTTTCCTCCTAAATTAAAAATGATGGTGCGATTCCCCTCCTCTGGTAAAAAAAAAGAATCCACGGATAGCTCAGCGAGCTATCCGTGGATTGGTTGTAAGGGCTGGATTCAGCCAGTATGTATTATCAAGATGTGGGGTAATTAGCTATATTTCAGAGGTCTGAAAGTGCCATGATTACTCCCACTCGATGGTGCTTGGCGGCTTTGAGGAAATGTCGTAGCAGACGCGGTTGACGCCTTTCACCTTGTTGATGATGTCGGTGGATACCTTGGCCAGGAATTCGTAGGGCAAGTGAGCCCAGTCGGCTGTCATGGCATCGGTGGAGGTGACGGCGCGCAGGGCCACCGCGCGCTCGTAGGTGCGCTCATCGCCCATCACGCCCACGCTCTGCACGGGCAGAAGTATCACACCGGCTTGCCATACCTTGTCGTACAGGCCATTGTCGCGCAGACCGCGGATGAATATGTCGTCGGCATCCTGCAATATCCTCACTTTCTCGGGTGTGATGTCACCGAGGATACGCACGGCCAGACCCGGACCCGGGAAAGGATGACGGCTTATAAGATGTTCGGGCATGCCGAGCTCGCGTCCCACGGCCCTCACCTCGTCTTTGAAGAGCAGACGCAGGGGCTCGCAGAGCTTGAGCTTCATCTCCTTGGGCAGACCGCCCACGTTGTGGTGGCTCTTGATAGTGGTGCCGGTGATCGACAGCGACTCGATGCAGTCGGGATAGATGGTGCCCTGGGCCAGCCATTTCACATCCTTGATCTTGTGGGCCTCCTCATCGAATACGTCAATGAAGCCCTTGCCAATGATCTTGCGCTTACGCTCGGGGTCGGTGACTCCGGCGAGCTCGCTGAAGAATTTCTCCGAGGCGTCCACTCCCACCACGTTGAGGCCGAGGCACTCGTAGTCGTTGAGCACATCGCGGAATTCATTCTTGCGCAGCAGTCCGTGGTCTACGAATATACATGTGAGGTTCTTGCCGATGGCCTTGTTGAGGAGCACTGCGGTGACTGATGAATCCACGCCGCCGCTGAGGCCGAGCACCACCTTGTCGTCGCCAAGCTGACGACGAAGCTCGGCTACCGTGGTCTCGATGAATGATGCCGCATCCCAGTCCTGACGGCTGCCACAGATGTCCACCACAAAGTTGCGGAGCAGCTGCGTGCCACACTCGCTGTGGTATACCTCGGGATGGAATTGCACGCCCCAGAGCTTCTCGCCCTCGGCACGGTAGGCAGCCACCTTGACCTTGGCGGTCGAGGCGATGACGCCGAAGTTCTCGGGCAGCGAAGTGATGGTGTCGCCATGGCTCATCCACACTTGCGCGCCGGGCTCGATGCCGTGCATCAGCGGGTCGGTGGGTGACACGGTGGAGAGGTGGGCGCGTCCGTATTCGCGAGAGCCGGCAGGCTCTACGGTGCCTCCGTTGTTGTAGGCCATCAGCTGGGCGCCGTAGCAGATGCCGAGGATGGGCAGATGTCCGCGTATGCCGTCGAGCGACATCTTGAAGGCCTTCTCATCGTATACCGAAAACGGGCTGCCCGACAGAATCACGCCTATCACCGATTCGTCATCGTACGGAAACTTATTGTAAGGCACAATCTCGCAGTAGGTATTGAGTTCGCGCACCCTGCGCCCTATGAGCTGGGTGGTCTGCGACCCAAAGTCAAGGATAATGATTTTTTCCTGCATTATATGCTGCAATTAAATGATGTTTCTATTTTTGCAAAGTTACGAATTTTCCATGACATCCGGGCCATCCTCAAAAAAATCATTGCAAAAATTAGCTGGAATCAAAAAATCGTGTTAACTTTGCAGACACATACACGCGGTAGTAGCTCAGTTGGTAGAGCATCAGCTTCCCAAGCTGAGGGTCGCGGG
>CAZBWZ010000158.1:0-4620 GCA_964495725.1 uncultured Bacteroides sp. | reverse complement strand
GTGGCCGTCGCCGACATCGATGCCGTTGAGGGCTCAAGACGCGAGGCCGAGCGGGCGGCCGTGAGCAGACTCGTCTCTGAGGCAATCGGCACGGATGTGGCGGTGAAGCACAGCGAGGACGGAGCACCGTATATCGATGGCGGACCGTATATATCCGTCACCCACAGCCGCGATGCCGCCGCCATCGCCTTCTGCCCTGCCCATCACGTAGGCATAGATGCCGAGCAATGGCGTGAGACGCTGAGACGGGTGGCTCCGAAATTTCTCTCGGATACCGAGATGGAGCTGTTCACATCAGACAATGATCTGCTGCGGGCCTGGACGATAAAGGAGGCGGTGTATAAGATAGCCGGCGGCCCGGCTCTCGACTTCAGGCACAACATAGCCATCTCGCCCGATTTTGCCACGGCCCGCGCCCTGGGCCACGATTACCGCCTGCATACCCTCACCCTCGGCTCCGTCACTCTCACCTTGGCAAGTCCCGTCCGGTAGCCTCCCCGGAATAATACTATATACTTAAGCTGGTGATGTGGATTGTGAGACAGCAACAATGATGATATCAAAGAGAGCCTCGTAGAGGCGGGTTGTCTCTGACCAAGTGCCAGATTCCATCCACAACTTTAAGTAAACAGTATTGCCCCGGATTAGGTAAAAATTCGATAGGGTGCTGGTGGGGATCAAATTGTTACAGATGTTATAGGAGTAATGTAACATGTGAGATGATTTGTGTGAATATTTTGTCACATTTCTTGCTAATAGGTGCTGTAGGTAAAAATAATTGTAGTTATAATACATTGGTAAATAGCATATTGTCACGTATTGTGTAAATTTAATTGCAAATACTCAACTGTTACAAAACAATGACATGTGGTTAGGGGTTATAATGTCAAACAAAACGAGAATATTCAACAAAACCACATTACTTACAACAGATTATTTCACCGATCAATATTGAAAATTATGAGAACTCCCCATATATTTCAGACGATATTTTCAGGAATTGCATCTATGGTAGCTTACATTGCCAATGTCTTCAATATCCCTGCTATGAGGCCGGCCCAAAGCCTGTGTCCGGTAAGGGTGAAGGCGCAGCAGCATGACCAGTATTGCCATCGCCGCATGTACTGATTTTTATAATCCAGAAGTTTTTTGATTTTCGTTGTTAAATAAATTCTCGTTTTTAAGTCAATATAGACTCCCATAACCTTTATCTTGATCATTCAGGCCCGGACCCCAGTTGTTACTGTCGTCCGGGTTGCTTTTTTTGTGTCGATTTTTTTTGTGTCGATAACGTATCGTAATAAGTTATCGACATTGTAGATAACTTATGCAATCAGATAATATATAGATAGATGACATGTAGATAATTTGTAGAAAACATGTTGATAACTCCTTAGCGGCCCATATCCGGCACGGTGATATTTTGCAGCGGCGGATAATTTGTGTAAATTTGCAGACAGATATGAAGATTTTGCGATATATACTGGTGCTCGTGGTCGCCCTGCTGGGCGCAGATTATGCCTCGGGGCAGATCGTGACTGTGCCCGACGAGCTGATCGACACCGACAGCCTGCGCCGGGCATTTGACAGCCAGCCGTTTTTCGGGCTATATAAAGACAATTATTTTATTTTCGGTCCGGCCGTGGGTCCCAAGCCAACGAGCGAGAACACCAATGTCAAGTTTCAGATATCGATAGCGCAGAGACTCACCAAGTCGGTGCTTCCGTTCAATACTTACCTGTACCTGTTCTATACACAGAAGGTATTCTGGAATGTGCTGCAGAACTCCCTGCCCATGACCGATCTCAACTTCAATCCGGGTATAGGGCTGGCACGACCGTTCTTTGTGTCCGACCGCTATATCGGCAAGATGATGCTTGTGCTCGAACACGAGTCAAACGGCAAGGACGGTGATGCATCCCGCTCATGGAACAAGGTGTCGCTCGGGGCCAACGTGATGATCGATCCCAATGTGATGGTACACGCCAAATTCTGGATTCCAATAATCGACGGTGCCAACAACAGCGATATCCTGAAATACAACGGTATATATCAGACAGGTGTGCAGGTGATGTCGAGAGACAGGCGTTTCAACGGCTCTGTCACGCTGGTCAAACGCAGCGGATATAATTTGAATTTCAATACCATCGTGGAGGGAGGTATGCGTCTGTGGAAGAATGCCAACGAGTATCTCTTCTTTCAGTATTACAACGGCTACGGCGAGGGTCTGCTCGACTACAACAAGTTTCACTCTCAATTCCGCATCGGTATACAGATAAAGCCCGACCTCTTCTCTGATTATTGAGAAAGCGTAGATGGGCCGATAAGTCTGATAATACTCATAGGGCCGATAGCACTTGTGCTATCGGCCCTATGAGTATTATTGGTGTTGTCGATCCTGACTATACTGTGAGGATTTCCTTCTCCTTGACAGCAAAGAGGTCGTCGATGCGCTTCATGTATTTGTCGTGCAGCTTCTGGGCGCTGGTCTCGGCATCTTTCTCGGTATCTTCGGGCATGCCTTGCTTGATTGCCTTCTTGAGGCCGTCGATAGCGTCGCGGCGGGCGTTGCGCACGCTCACCTTGGCATTCTCGGCCTCGGCCTTGACCTGCTTTACGAGCTGCTTGCGGCGGTCTTCGGTAAGCGGCGGTATGGTGAGGCGTATCACCTCGCCGTTGTTCTCGGGGGTGATACCTAAGGGCGAGTTGATGATGGCCTTCTCGATTTCCTTAAACATGGATTTCTCCCAGGGAGTGATGGCTATGGTGCGCGCGTCGGGCACGGTGATGTTTGCGACATTGGATATGGGAGCCGAGCTGCCGTAGTAGTCGACACGTATGCCGTCGAGGAGCTTGGCGTTGGCTTTGCCGGCGCGTATGCGACCGAGAGTCTCGTCGAGGTACTCTACCGCCATTTCCATTTTTTCTTCGGCGGGGTCGAGATAAGTTTTTGGGTCTGTCATGGGATTATTGATTTAGTGTTTGATAATTATCTGGTGGCGATCAGAGATGCACGAGTGTGCCGATGCTTTCGCCGGCCATCACCTTGGCGAGATTGCCCGGAGTGTCCATGTCGAATACGTATATGGGCATATCGTTCTCCTTGCAGAGGGCTGTGGCCGTGAGATCCATTACCTTGAGGCCGCGGTTGTAGACTTCGTCGTAGGATATCTCGGTGAATTTCTTTGCATCGGGATCTTTCTCGGGGTCGGCGGTATATACACCGTCGACACGTGTACCCTTGAGCATCACCTCGGCCTCGATCTCCACTGCGCGCAGGGCGGCGCCGGTGTCGGTGGTGAAGAAGGGGTTGCCAGTGCCGCCGGCCATGATGGCCACCTCAGAGCGGTCGAGGGCCTCGATTGCTTTCCATTTGCTGTAATGTTCGCCGATGGGAAACATATTGATGGCTGTGAACACACGGGCTTTCTGTCCGCGCGCACCTAAAGCCGAGCTGAGGGCCAGCGAGTTGATGACGGTAGCGAGCATACCCATCTGGTCGCCTTTCACGCGGTCGAAGCCTTTTGATGCGCCCTGCAGGCCGCGGAATATGTTGCCGCCGCCGATCACGATACCTACCTGCACGCCCATGGCCGTGATCTCGGCGATCTGGCGCGCATAGTCGTCGAGGCGCTTTGTGTCGATGCCGTAATGCTGGTCACCCATCAGCGACTCGCCGCTTAGCTTGAGCAGCACTCTCTTGTATTTCGTATCCATATCTGTAGTCTCTGAATTAGTGTTAAGAATGAGATATATGGCAAAGGTACAGACAAATTGCCTTAAAACAAAATCACAGACCGATTTTTACCGACCGAGACTGTAAAAATTACAAATTATACCGGGTGATTACTCCAATCATTCAGCATATCAAATAGCGTGTTAAATATTTTGATAATCAGATTTGAAATTGTATATTTGCACCATGGGAAAAGGAAAAATCATAACGAGAAGGCTTAATCCGTTTACAGATTTCGGATTCAAATATATTTTCGGCCGTGAGCAGTCGAAACCTATCCTCATGAAGTTTCTCAACGAGCTGCTTGCCGATGATCCGGGGTTTGAGAAAATCGTGAATATCACTTACGATAATAAGGAGGCGGCCAAAGGTTCTGTAGAAGAGAGAGCCGCCATTTACGATGTGGTCTGCACCACCTCTACGGGAAAGAAATTTATCGTGGAGATGCAGAATAAGTCACAGTCGTTCTTTATCAACCGCAGTCTTTATTATGTCAGCAAGTCAATTGTCGCACAAGAGAAGACAGGTGATTGGGACTTTGGCCTGATGCCTGTCTACATGATATCGTTTCAGAATTTTGTGCTTGCCGAGCTCGGAGAGGCTGTACGCACAGATGCGATGGTGTGTAATCTGAATACACATCAACCTTTGACAAACAAAGTGCGTTTAATCTATATACAGTTGCCTAAGTTCGATAAGAAAAGTGAGGAGGAGTGTAAGACCGCATTTGACAAATGGTTGTATTTTTTAATTAATATGGAGAATATGAATACCGTACCGAATTTTGCACAGACTGATCCTGTGTTCAAGGAATTAGCCAATATCTCGGATTATTATTCGCTCAGCAAGGACGAGCGTCTCAGCTATGACCGCAGTCTTAAGGC
>CAZBWZ010000157.1:0-4640 GCA_964495725.1 uncultured Bacteroides sp. | reverse complement strand
TCATGATGTATGTTTCAGGATACAAGTATCAGGAAATAGCAGAGAAGCTCAATTCACCCATGGGCACCGTAAAGACCCGTATCCGTCAGGCCCGCCTGTCGCTGCAGAAGCACATTCAGGATTATTGCTGAAGACAATTCCTACCATATGGTTGATGAGACGGCCCATCCGGCCGTCTCATCTTTTTTATATATGAAGAAGGACTGAGGTGTCTACGGATAGCCATGCATTTTTTACGTCAGGTTTATCTGTGATATGATTAATCGCATTTTGTTTTTTTACCCTAAACCATAATATGTTTGGCGTGTCTAATAATTCACACTGATATATCAAAACTCAACGTGCGATGACAGGAAAATTCATGATACCGGCGATGATCGCCTTGATTTCCGTGACGGCTTGCACCGGAAAGGAAGATATTCCGGAGGCTGTATCCCCGCAAGTGGCCGTGACAGACACTATCGGTGAGATAATAAGCAGTGTCAGGGCCACCAACCGCCTCTATACATCGGAATATCAGATACACAAGCTGATATCCTATGACGACGTGCGTCGCCTCAAAGGCACCCTTTTAGGCCGTAAATTCAATGTACGCTTGCCTCAGGGCGACCGCAAGGTGCTGATACCGGTTGATGCCGTGATCAAGGGCTATATCGATTTCAACGGATTCTCCCGTGACAATGTTAAGGTGGATTCTAATGGAATCACCGTGATACTGCCCGATCCGGTGGTGGAGATGACTTCAAGCAAAATCGATCATCACAATATCAAGGAATACACGAGCATGGCTCGTCCGTCGTTTACGGCCGCCGAGCTGTCGTTGCTCGAGAAGCAGGGCAGAGCGGCCATCATCGCTGCTATCCCGCAGATGAGTATCGTGGAGGATGCGCGGCGCAGTGCGTTCGATATACTTATGCCCATGCTCACGTCGATGGGTTACGCGCCTCAGCAGATCAAGGTGGAGTTTCGATCGGATTTCACCATCCGGGATTATGAAGACAGGATAATCAGAATTGACAGCCAATTGAAATAATATGATACCCTACTTACCAAAGAAATATATCAAACCGCTGGCTACCATTGCAGTGGTTGCCGTTGTCATTATAGTGGCCGTCGTGTGGGTGAAATGCAGCCGTATGTCCGGGCCTGTAATCGATGTTGAGGTGGAGACACCGACGGAGATCGCCGTCACGCCTCAGATAATAAGGAGTATCAAGGATATAAGGCAATGGGAGTTTCTGAAGATTACCGACGAAGAGGTGATCGACACCGTGCGCAAGCTGCCTCTGTGGCCTGATGACAGGCTCGTGCTGGTGTTCCACGGCACGCCTCGCATAGGTATCGATCTGTCGGATGCCGCCGACGGTTGGGTGGAGAACCATAATGACAGCCTGGTGGTGACATTGCCTCAGCCCTGCCTGCTCGACAATGACTTTATCGATGAGACGCTGACCGATGTATTCGCGCAGAGCGGACGCTGGAGCGCCGCCGACCGCGAGCGCCTGTACGAATCGGCCCGCAGCCGTATGGTGGCTCGAGCGCTCACCAAGGAAAATATCGACAGGGTGCGCAGGGGCGCCACAGATAAGTTCACCACCCTGTTTCAGTCTCTTGGCGCGGCAGACGTCGAGATTCGCTTTGCCGACCAACCCAAAAATTAGCGTCACGCTTCCGAAAATTCACACATAGTGGCGCTATTGTGGCAGAAAAATCGTAAATTTGCCAATCAAACCCGCCGGTAAGGCGTTACCCCGCAGTTTGATACCACTCCAATCCGAAACTATTTGAATCTCTTGATATGCGGCTATCTACATTTTTCTTGCTTCTTGTGATATTAATGTTTTCATCATGCAAAACTGAAAAGACACCTAAGGAACTTTTCGAGCAACAGCAGTCTGGTGTATGTATGGTGCTCAACTCATTTTACTATGAGCTTGAATTGCCCAACGGAACGACATTTTATTGTTCCGGGATAGATGATGACGGAGAGCTTGAAGATTTCACTTTGGAGAAGGATGAAATAATGGCAAACAGAGCTAATGCTACAGGTACAGCCTTTTTTATTGATAACAAGGGAACTCTCATGACCAATCGCCATGTGGTCAATCCAACGGCATCGGATGAAGCGATAAAGAAAGGATTGTCATCTTTGCTGAAGACCGTCAAAGAATTTTTACAATACACGCAGCTCGAATACGCCCAGCAGTTTGAGGATCTTGAGGAAGAGAAATCAAATTGCTATCAAATAGATATTTTCGGTGATTTGTCTGTCGACTATAGCCGTCTCTATGAGATTGAGGAGAAGCAAAAAGAATTGGCATCAAACTTTAGTGAGGCTCAGGATGCGGTAGATGGTGTTTCCAAAATGGACGTGTCAAAAATCAAGGTCAGACCTGTAAGCGAAATAGGAATAGCCTATAACGATACTCACGTGACAAAATATGAGGATTTCCTCGACAAGAATCCTTGTGTGGTAACGAAAGTGTCGGAAGACGAAGATGTCGACTTGGCACTGATTCAACTCAAAAATAAGACCACACCCGCTGACAAGTACATCTTTATGATTAAAGGAAGAGATGTGATGGACCAGTCTTTAGGCGATAAGGTTATGGCTATGTTCAGAGATAAATCCGATGAGTCATTGCAGATAGGCCAGGATCTGATCATGATCGGATTTAATGCCGGACTTATCCTTGGCAATACCAAACAGGGTATTCAGGCTCAGATGACCTCTGGTACCGTGTCACAGAATCCTGATCACAAGCAGATTCTTTATAGTATTCCCATGCTGCCGGGATCGAGTGGATCGCCGGTCATCGACACGGATGGTTATGTCCGGGCTGTCAACTTTGCCAAGCTCAGAGGTACAGACTCATTCAACTTCGGAATTCCGGATACCCAGATAGTCAAATTTCTTAATGATTGATCCTGTCAAGTTTTTTACTTGATGGATTTTGAAAGTTCTGCCCATTTTCTTGCTAATTCCGGGTCTTTGCTGACTCCAATTCCCTCATTATAACATTGGGTGACTTTAGATATCGCTTTGTCATAGCCATTGTCAGCAGCTTTCTTATACCAGGAAAATGCAGTTGAGTCGTTTTTCTCCACACCCAATCCCAATTCATAGCAGTACCCAAGTTGGTATTGGGCTAACTTTTGACCCCAATCGGCAGCTTTGGCGTACCATTCTGCGGCTTTAGAGAAATTCCTACCTGTACCATTGCCATTGAAATAACATTCACCCAACATGAATTGTGCATAAGGAACATTTTGTTCAGCAGCCTTAGTATACCATTTCACCGCATTTGCCGCATTTTTTTCCACACCCTCACCATTATAGTATAAGTTTCCCAGATTCAACTGATCCCAAGGACCTCCTTGTTCAGCCGCTTTAGTGTACCATTCAGCCGCCTTTGCTGGATCCTTTTCCATTCCTTCTCCATTGGCATATAAATTTCCAAGATTCCACTGAGCCCAATGGTTTCCTTGTTCAGCTGCCTTAGTCCACCATTCAACTGCTTTTGCCGCGTTCTTCTCTATTCCCTTACCATCTATATAACACGATCCAAGATTATTCTGCGCTGGTGCATAACCATGTTCAGCTGCCTTAGTCCACCATTCAACTGCTTTTGCCGCGTTCTTCTCTATTCCCTTACCATCTATATAACACGATCCAAGATTATTCTGCGCTGGTGCATAACCTTGTTCCGCTGCCTTAGTGTACCATTCCACAGCTTTTACCTCATCTTTTTCTTTAACTCCATAACCAAGGTTGTAACATCTACCCAAAAGGAATTGTGCAGTAGGATTATTATCCTTTATATGTTTGGATGCCCAGGAATATACTACATTATGGTTAAGACTATCAGATATGATGTCACGGAAGTTGTCCCATGATATTTCATTATTATTAAATCTATAAATAATGGTTTCAAGCTCTTGTTCGTTTAAAGTATCGGCAGGCTGTTTGCTATCTTTATGGCATCCCACGAACATGATGCAGAGCAAAAAAAGTGAGAGGAAGATCTTCATTGGAATAAGAGAAGTAAATATAAAGATATCAGAGTGAGCAGAAAAACTCGGAAAGTTCTTTCATGTCTTTTAAGTGGTAGACTTTGGCATTGATTTCGGTGTATACTCTTGGACGTTTTCTACCTTCTGAAACAACATTGTACATCATAGCGACATCTCCACTCATTCCTTTTATTGAAAGGGATGGGTAATCATCCAGGAGATTACAGATTTCATCTGCAACGGATCTTGAGATAAAAACCACATTTGAGAAGTCAATAACGATATCTTTGGCGTTAATAGCCAGCAATTTTTTCTATGTCACGTCTAAAGAATGACCTTGTCCGCAGGTCACTACCCATCTCATCGGATATAAACAGAGTATTCATAATATTTAAGAAATATATGTTTTAGTCTGATCTGTAAGAATATTATATTAGAATATACGTCATTCTAACATAGAATATGCAAAAATAACAATAAAACTTATCATTACAAAAATTAAAATAAGGACTATAGGACTATTTTTGTCGTAAAAAAATCGTAATTTTGCGAATTAATAGAATTATCAGATAGAAAAATATGAATATCCTCGAACTCAGCGAACAAGAAATCATCAGGCGCAACAG
>CAZBWZ010000156.1:0-4704 GCA_964495725.1 uncultured Bacteroides sp. | reverse complement strand
GAATTACTGACAATCTGAAAATAAATTCTTACCTTTGCATTTCAGAAATTAACGAATTAATTCCTGACCATGCGCCAACCAATCAGCGCCGTTCTTGAGCTTGAAGACGGCAAAATTTTCAGAGGCTACTCCTTCGGCTCGCCTAAATCGACTTCGGGCGAGGTGGTGTTCAACACCGCGATGACCGGATACCCCGAGAGCCTTACCGACCCATCTTACGAGGGGCAGATACTCGTCACGACATATCCCCTGCTGGGCAACTACGGTGTGCCGCCACAGCGGCAGGAGTCATCTAATCTCAGCGCCTATTACGAGGGCGACCGTATACATTGCCGTGCGATAGTGGCACAGGATTATTCGTGGCAGCACAGCCACTGGCTTGCCGACCGCTCGCTGGCGCAATGGCTCACCGACCGCGGTGTGGCCGGTGTATACGGTGTGGACACACGCGCCCTCACCAAGCACCTGCGCGAACACGGCTCGATGCTGGGGCGCATAGCCATCGGCGATGACAATCTCTCCGACATCCCCTTTTATGACCCCAACAAGGAGAACCTCGTGGCCAAGACCTCGACCAAGGAGATCGAGGAATACGGCGACGGAGACAAGACCGTGGTGCTCGTGGACTGCGGCGTGAAGCACAATATCGTCAGATGCCTCACCCGTCGCGGCGTGAAGGTGGTGAGGGTGCCCTGGGACCACGACTTCAACACCATGCAATACGACGGCCTCTTCATCTCCAACGGCCCGGGCAATCCCGACTTCGCCGGCGCCACCGTAGAGCACCTGCGCAAGGCACTGGAGGGCGACAAGCCCATCTGCGGCATCTGCATGGGCAACCAATTGCTGGCAAAGGCCGCCGGAGCCGAGACATACAAGCTGAAATACGGCCACCGCAGCCACAACCAGCCCGTGCGCCGCGTAGGCACCGACACCTGCTACATCACATCGCAGAATCATGGCTTCGCCGTCGACGACTCAAAGCTGCCCCCCGACTGGGAGCCTCTCTTCATCAATATGAACGACGGCACCAACGAGGGCATACGTCACAAGACCAAGCCTTTCTTTTCGGCGCAGTTCCACCCCGAGGCTTCAAGCGGCCCCAAGGACACAGAGTTTCTTTTTGACGAATTCATCTCCATGCTTTGATCATCATGCAGCCACAGACCAATAGAAAACACAATATAAGGAAAGCGCTGCTCTTAGGCAGCGGCGCGCTCAAAATCGGAGAGGCCGGAGAGTTTGACTACTCCGGATCACAGGCTCTCAAGGCCCTTAAGGAAGAAGGCATAGAGACCGTGCTCATCAACCCCAATATCGCCACCGTGCAGACATCCGAGGGATTCGCCGACAAGATCTACTTCCTGCCGGTGACCCCGCAGTTTGTAGAGAAGGTGATCGCCAAGGAGCGCCCCGACGGCATCCTGCTGGCGTTCGGCGGACAGACCGCCCTCAACTGCGGTGTGGAGCTCGACCGCCAGGGTGTGCTTGAGAAATACGGTGTCAAGGTGCTCGGCACACCCGTCAGGGCTATCGAGGACACCGAAGACCGCGAGCTCTTTGTCAAGAAGCTCGACGAGATAGGCGTGAAGACCATCAAGAGCCATGCCGTGGACTCGGTGGAGGATGCCATCGCCGTGGCCGATAGCCTCGGATATCCCGTGATAGTGAGGGCCGCCTACGCATTGGGTGGCCTGGGCAGCGGCTTCTGCGACAACGCCGCTCAGCTGAGGGCCCTCGTGGAGAAAGCCCTGTCATTCTCTCCGCAGGTGCTCGTGGAGAAATCGCTCAAGGGCTGGAAGGAAGTGGAATACGAGGTGGTGCGCGACCGCTATGACAACTGCATCACCGTATGTAACATGGAGAATTTCGACCCGCTGGGCATACACACCGGCGAGAGCATAGTGGTGGCTCCCTCGCAGACACTCTCCAATGATGACTATCATATGTTGCGCGCTCTCGCCATCAAGATCATACGCCACATCGGCATAGTGGGCGAGTGCAATGTGCAGTATGCCTACGACCCCGAATCCACCGATTACCGTGTCATCGAGGTCAACGCCCGCCTGAGCCGCTCGTCGGCGCTGGCATCCAAGGCCACGGGCTATCCGCTGGCCTTCGTCGCCGCCAAGCTCGGCCTGGGCTATGGCCTGATGGATCTGCGCAACTCGGTGACGGGCGACACCACGGCCTTTTTCGAGCCCGCGCTCGACTATGTGGTGGTGAAGATCCCGCGCTGGGATCTCGGTAAATTCCAGAACGTAAACCGCGAGATCGGCTCGTCTATGAAATCCGTGGGAGAGGTGATGGCCATAGGCCGCACATTCGAGGAAGCCATACAGAAGGGCCTGCGCATGATAGGCCAGGGCATGCACGGATTCGTCGAAAACAAGGATTTCGAGATAAAAGATATCGACCATGCCCTGCAGGCCCCCACCGACAAGCGCATATTCGTGATCGCCAAGGCCATGGCCGGCGGATACAGTGTGGACCGCATACACGAGCTCACCAAGATCGACCGCTGGTTTCTCTACCGGCTCCACAACATCATGGAGACATCGCGCGAGCTCGAGAAATACTCATCGGTGGCCGACCTGCCCGAATGGCTGATGCGCATTGCCAAGCAGCAGGGATTCAGCGACTATCAGATCGCCCGCTCGATCTACAAGGCCAATGCCGGCGACGAGGCCGCCCTCGAGGTGCGCGCCCGCCGCAAGGCCCTGGGCATACTGCCTGTGGTGAAGAAGATCGACACCCTCGCCGCCGAATATCCCGCGCAGACCAATTACCTCTACCTCACCTACAACGGCTCGGAGCACGACATCGATTATTCAAATCCCGACCACCGCTCGATAATCGTGCTGGGCTCGGGAGCCTACCGTATCGGATCGTCGGTGGAGTTTGACTGGTGCTCGGTCAACGCCCTGCTCACCGTAGGTAAGGAAGGCTGGCGCTCGGTGATGATCAACTATAACCCCGAGACAGTGTCTACCGACTACGACATGTGCGACCGTCTCTACTTCGACGAGCTTACATTCGAGCGTGTGCTCGATATCGAGGAGCTGGAGCAGCCTCACGGCACGATAGTGTCGGTGGGTGGCCAGATACCCAACAATCTTGCCGTGCGCCTTGATCAGCAGGGCATAAGGCTCCTGGGCACAAGCGCGCGCTCGATCGACAACGCTGAAGACCGCCACAAATTCTCGGCGATGCTCGACAGCCTCGGCATAGACCAGCCGCGCTGGCGCGAGCTCACATCATTCGACGATATCGAGGAATTCATAGCCGAGGTTGGATATCCGGTGCTGGTGCGACCCAGCTACGTGCTCTCCGGAGCGGCGATGAACGTATGTCACAACGATGACGAGCTGCACAAATTCCTGCGCCTCGCCGCCAACGTATCGAGCAAATACCCGGTAGTGGTGTCATCCTTTATCCAGAACGCCAAGGAGATAGAGATGGATGCCGTGGCCAAGGATGGCGACATCCTCGCTTACGCTATCTCGGAGCATATCGAATACGCCGGCGTACACTCGGGTGACGCCACGATACAGTTCCCGGCCCAGAAGCTTTATGTCGAGACGATGCGCCGCATCAAGAAGGTTTCTTCGCAGATCGCCAAGGCCCTGAATATCACCGGGCCGTTCAACATACAGTTTCTTGCCAAAAACAACGACATCAAGGTGATCGAGTGTAACCTGCGTGCATCGCGCAGCTTCCCGTTCGTATCCAAGGTGCTCAAGCTCAACCTTATCGAGCTGGCTACCAAGGCCATGCTCGGCCTCGACGTGCTCAAGCCCCACAAGAGCGCGTTTGACCTTGACTATGTTGGTGTCAAGGCATCGCAGTTCTCGTTCCAGCGTCTGCAGGGCGCCGACCCCGTGCTCGGTGTCGACATGACATCGACAGGCGAGGTGGGCTGCATAGGCGTGGACACCGGCGAGGCCATACTCAAGTCGCTCCTTGCCGTGGGCCAGCGCATACCTAAGAAGACGGTGCTGCTGTCATCAGGCACACCGCGTCAGAAGGCCGCCCTGCTCGACGCCGCCCACAGGCTGCACGATAACGGATTCACCATCTATGCCACCGGAGGAACATCCAAATTCCTTAACGACAACGGTATACCGGCTATCCGGGTCTATTGGCCGTCTGACCCCGACCAGCAGCCACAGGCTCTCGACCTGCTGCATCAGCGCGCTATAGACCTTGTGGTGAATATTCCCAAAAACCGCACGGCCACCGAGCTCGGCAACGGCTACAAGATACGCCGTGCGGCCACCGACCTCAATATCCCGCTGCTCACCAACGCGCGCCTGGCCTCGGCATTCATCGAGGCCTTCACCCGTCTGTCAGCCGACGACATCGAGATAAAGAGCTGGGATGAGTATTGATTGCGTAATGATGTAGTATAATATTACGATAAGAAAAATATATAGAATAAATGGATATCCAGATTGACCCCTTGTATCAGAATGGCCCTGATTCTCCGCATCAGGGGCCTAAACGCAGCAATAAGTTGCTGCTCGGTATCATAGCTGTGCTGCTCGTCATCATCGCCGGCGCGGCGGTGTGGTTTGCCATCTCCCTGGAGGCTAATAAAAAGGCTCTTGAGGAGGAGCGTCTTGCACGCGAGCAGGCCGAGCTCGACCGCGACCAGTCGCTGATGAACCGCGACTTCGAAGACCTCAACTCTGAATTCGAGAC
>CAZBWZ010000155.1:0-4729 GCA_964495725.1 uncultured Bacteroides sp. | reverse complement strand
AATCCTGAAAACTAAGTTAATGGCTTGATATACTCTTGTGTATGTTTGATTTTTTCATTAACTTTGCATCATAGACATAGAAAAACTATGTAGATCTTTGAAATTGCGGTATGAGTAATATGTGAACGAACCTATATATGCTCATTCATATAAGTGATAATCAGCTCTATAACTTATGATTTTTATGACCCCTCCGAGGTCACTAAAAAATTTGTAAGACGCTGAGGACACTTGAGTTTCAGCGTCTTTTTTCATGTTGCCAAAACTATGAAAATCGCTGATTTTGAAGTATGAGTAATGTGTGAGTGAACCTTATTTGACTGTAATAAAAAAGTGATAATCAGCATGATATATCCCTCGGTTCCAAAACCACCGGGGTCACTAAATCGCGAGATGCCGAGGATTTTTGATCCTTGGCGTCTTTTTTATTTGGCTCGGCTAAAGCCGAATTACTGAAGGGTATCTGTCCGCTTCCGCACGTTTTGCTATCCGTTTCGGTTAAGTCACGGCTCGATATTATTTGAAAATTTGCTATTTTTGCATCGTGAAAATTTTCCGGTTTATGAAACGTGCGGTAATATATAGATTTGTATGTGATATCATCGGTTCGCACTGTAGGCTGAGCAAAGTGATGGTGGTCATTGCTTTGCTACTTGGTGTCATGTCTGGGGCTGATGCAGCGCACGCACAGATACTGAAGAAGGCTGGCGAGCTGTTTATGGCCACGGGGGACAATGGAATTGATTCATTGAGTGATGTAGGCCAGTTGCAGTCAGTCACCGATTCTGCGAGAATAAGGGAGCTCACGATGCAGATCGAGCAGATGAAGCTCAATGAGGCTCTGCTGAAGACCAAACTCGAGGAGAGCACACAATATCAACTTCATGATTCGATAAAGAAAGCGGCGCAGAAACAACGGATTGATTCTCTGCGGGCTGTCACTCCCGGGGTGCCAGTCGTGGTGGAGGGCGACACTTTGTTGGTGCTTTATGCAGCTCGGGGTGGCCACACGGCATGGGACAGGGCGGAGACGACGACCACCACGATCATTGATATCGGGAAAAAACGGAGTCTGCGACGCGACTCGGTGTATCTGCTCGATAATGATACGTATATCGATATCATGTACGGCGACAAAGTCATAATCACGGTCACCGAGAACGATGCCCTCTGGTATTCTATGACACAGGCCGATCTGGCCGACATCTGGGCGCCGGTGATCGCGGATAAGATAGACACGCTCAAAGAGGAGAACAGTATTTGGCGGTTGGTAAGGCGCGCCGCCCTGTTTGTGTTCGTGCTCTGCTGTCAGTATCTGATACTGAAGTTTATCAATTTCCTGTTCAGGAAGCTCAGACGTCAGATCATCTGGCTCAAGGTACACAAGCTCAAGCCACTTGTGATCCGTGATTACGAGTTGCTGAATACCAACTATCTGTGCAGGGTCCTGCTTTTGATATGCCGTCTGCTGCGCTTTGCCGTGCTTTTGTTTTTCTTCGTGCTCACCATCCCCATACTCTTCTCCATCTTCCCGCAGACCGAGGGGCTGGCCATGAAGATCCTCAACTATATAATCGACCCTATCAAGATGGTGACGATGGCGATAATCGAGTATATACCCAACATATTCATCATAGCCATCATCTGGTATTGCGTGAGGTATATAGTGAAGGGGTTGAAGTATATGTCAGAGGAGATCAAGAATGAGAAACTCAAGATATCGGGATTCTATCCCGACTGGGCCGAGCCTACATTCAACATCATCCGCTTCTTGCTGTACGCATTCATGATAGCCATGATCTATCCCTATCTGCCCGGCGCCGAGTCTGGTGTGTTTCAGGGGATATCGGTGTTTGTCGGTCTCATCGTTTCGTTGGGGTCAAGCTCGGTGATCTCAAACTTCATAGCCGGATTCGTGATCACGTACATGCGGCCGTTCAAGACGGGCGATTTCATCAAGGTGAATGACACCGTGGGCAACGTGGTGGAGCGGACACCGTTCATCACACGTATACGCACGATAAAAAACGAGCTCGTGACAATCCCCAACTCATTCATCACCACCTCCAACACGGTCAATTATTCATCGTCGGCCCGGCGATACGGCCTGATCATACATACCATGCTCACGATGGGCTACGATGTGCCCTGGCGCAAGGTACACCAGCTGCTGATTGACGCAGCCCTCAAGACCGACGGTGTGCTTGAGCATCCAGCGCCCTTCGTGCTCGAGACCGAGCTCAACGACAATTACATGTGTTATCAGATCAACGCCTACATCAAGGATGCCGACGATATGCCGGTGATAACATCCGACCTGCTGCAAAATATCCAGGATCTATTCAACGAAGCCGGTATCGAGCTCTTTGCCCCGCATCATTTCACCACAAAGTCGCGATGCGATATCTCACCCGTCAGGGTCGAAGTCTCGACAATGCACATTAACAGCCGGGAGTAAAGCGTGTTGATTTTTTTCTGATTGGGAAAATTGTTATTTTTGTTTGCGTCTGAACTTGATTTTCTTCTTGGTCTTACGCTTTGGATACTTTACTTTTATGGTGACCGGCTCTTCATAGCCTTCGACTGTTATGCGCAGAGTCGCCTCCTTGAGGGGTTTGTCGTTCTCATCCCGAAAATCAGGGTCATCGGCCCAATAAAAGCGAATGAATTCTTCGTCGTCCATCAAGGATTCCGATAAGTAATCGGAATCCTCATCTCCGTCTTCGTCGATATATACACGTTCGATCATTACGGATTTATCATTGATCGGCTTATCATTTTCATCTACGATATACAGATCAAGAATATTCTTCGGCTTACGCTGTGGGCCAAAGGCACCGACAACGATCTCACCTAAAACGGTTGTCGTATCCGGGCTCAGATAGACTTCCAAAGTGTCATTATCAGAAATAGTGACTGATGTGGAGTAGTAGCCGATATAGCGTATTTCAAGGGTGTCTCCTTTGCAAGCAGGTATTTGAAATCGGGCATCTATGTCTGTCAACGTACTTTTACCTGTCCGTTTATTTAAGATTGACACCCCTATCAGCGGTTCATAATGTATTGCGCTGTCCTGTAAATCTTTATATGGTCTTTCAAAGACCGTACCCTTTATGGTCAAGGCATCCTGACAAGTATCGGTATAGTCAGTGACAGGGGATTTGTCATATTTCGGCGAATGGACAGAGCAGGATGCAAGCATTGTGGCAGCAACTGCGGATATCCCGGCTACCTTTACCAGTTTGCCGGCTAGGGAGCGTTGACGCAGCTGCTGCTCGAGATACCTTACTTCCGCCTCACATTTCGGGCATGTACCGAGGCAGTCGCCCTTGTATGTACATTCAGAGGTAGCAAATTCGATGTCATTCGCCTGGGCTATCTGCCGGCGGATATCTTTCAATATCCTGCAAGTCTGTTTTCCTCGGGCCATAGTCGGTTTATATTAGATAAGTGAAGAAGTCGAAATCAGAGTATCCGAGATCGGATAGTATCTTGTGGCTGTATTTGCGAGCTGTATGTGTATTGTAGTCATGGATAAGCGGCAGCCGGATGATACAATCGCTCTGGCGACCTGCATCGGTGATCAACCGAAGATTATCGAGTACTTTAGCATTATCCGAGCCCGTGTATTGTCTGTAGATACCAGGATCCATATCCTTGATGTCGATGATCCAGTAGTCGATAACCGGCAGCAATGCCTCGATATTCTCTCTCTCCACATTCAGCGATGTCTCGATAGTCAGTCTCCAGTCATGGCCACAAATATTCCTGAAACCGGTGATGAAGCCGGGATGCATGGCGGGTTCACCACCGCCGAAAGTGACACCACCGCCAGTGGCGATGAAATACAGGTTGTCAATCTTGACCTCATCATATAGAGACCGTGGAGTGTAGGTCTTGTACCTCCTGCCGTTGCCGAGAGATTGGGGGTTAAGGCAGTGACGGCAGCGTAGGGTGCAACCATGGAATGCGACAAGCGTAGTGACTCCGTCACCATCGGTGGAGAGGCGGAGACGAGACACCCCGAATATTTTTGCCTGACAAGAATCCATAACCTACCTTATATCAAAAGAGACAGTGCAAATATACCTCAAATTTGTGGGATGGTGAAGTAAAATTTGGTGATTCTTGATTCTTTGATCACTGACCTAAATGAAGGTCATAAATATTGTCGTTTGCGGTGAACCGTGGCGGGGCGGAATGCGTTATATAGATAAAACAAACGATCTTCCCTCCGCAGCGAGGTCCACCATATTCCTATGATCAGGCGCCTTATGGAATATCTGAAAAACTCCCCCCATACGAAGGAAAGAGAAATAATTATACTAAAGAATTATGGATAAATTTATTGGCTCTCATTTTATTTATACCTATGACAACGGGTGGATGTACGAACTCTATGTAAAGAACGAGAATACAGTTGATTACCGTATCCACAGCGGTATGGTAGGCGGCCGCTGGGTAAGAGACCAGAAGGCCGACATCGTCAAACTGGCCGACGGTGTCTACAAGATTTCATGGACCGAACCGACTGGTACTGACGTAAGCCTTAATTTCATGCCTGAGCAGAACAGGCTCCACGGTGTGATCTTCTTCCCGAAATGGGTGCAGGAGCATCCTGAGATCACTGTATGCTATCAGAATGAGCATATTCCTTTGATGGAGGAGAGCCGAGAGAAATACGAGACTTATCCCAAATATGTGGTGCCGGAGTTTGGCAAGATATTCT